>JAYUQF010000609.1:0-6585 GCA_043756885.1 Pseudomonadota bacterium | reverse complement strand
CTCGTTAAATAGCCCCACTATTCGCCTCGAATGCGCGCGCATCTGTCCTCGCTGTCCCACCATCTCGCGACGATTCCCTAAGTCCGACAGGCTCCTAGGCGCACAATTAAAACCATTGTTGTCCGAATGTCGGACCTACCGATAGGCATTGTTTCAGTTCGCTGCCAGCCTGAACGCCGGCAACGTCAACTGCGCCGTGACATCTTCGTAGATCAATTCCACCGCGGAACCGATCTTGAGCGCGCTGCTGTCGGCGCCGCGCAGTGGCGCCTGCATACGCACACCTTCGTCGAGGTCGACCATCACCGTCACAAACGGGCTTTCGCGTTTGAAGGCAAAATGAAACGGATGGTGGTTGACCGTCCAGCTGTGTATTCGCCCGCGACCGCTGGCTGGCACCCAGATGCTCTCCAGCGCATAACACTGATCACAGACCGGGCGTGGATAGTGACGCACGGTATGGCATTGCTGGCAGGCTTGCAGTACCAGTTGGTGAGCGTGTAATCCGTCCCAGAACGGCTGGGTCATGGCGCTCGGTTCCGGCAGCGGTTTGTCGTAGCTTGCGTTCATCTCAGAGCTCATCGGTGCATGATGGCTATCGAACCGTCACCCAGATCGCCGTAACCCGTGACAAGCCCCACTTCTGCGTCCACCACTTGGCGCGCACCGGCCTGGTGGCGCAATTGGCGCGTCAGTTCGACGATGTGGTTCATGCCTGCGATATGCGCCTGAGAAAGCAGGCCGCCATGGGTGTTGACCGGTAGTTCGCCGCCCAGCGCGATACGCCCACCCTGCACAAACGCACCGCCTTCGCCTTTTTTGCAGAAGCCCATGTCTTCCAGCTGGCACAACACGATGTAGGTGAAACAATCGTAGATCTCGGCGACGTCGATATCCTTATGCGTGACACCGGCCATGGCAAACGCCTTGGGGGCGGCCTTGGCAAGTCCGATGCGCGTAATGTCGGGCCGTTGGGTAATGGTGCTCGGTGAATCGGGATGCCCTTCCGCTACACCAGCGATATAGATAGGCGTTTGGGCTAAGTCGCGTGCGCGATCGGCACGACTGATGACAACCGCCGCCGCACCGGCGCTTTCCAGACAGCAATCAAAAAGCCGCAGGGGATCAGCAATCATGCGCGAGGCCTGATGATCGGCCAAGGTCATGGGCTTTTGCATCATGGCGTTGTCATGCAGTTGCGCATGTTTGCGTAAGGTCACCGCGATCTCGCCCAATTGCGCGCTGGTGGTGCCATAGAGTTCCATATGACGGCGCGCCATCGGCGCGTAAAACTGTGCTGGCGCAACGGTGCCCATCGGCATTTCGAATTCACCGACCAGTCTGAACTGTGGCATCTGGCCAATACGATCGGTGACGCGGCCGGTCGACAGGGCGCCGCGTCCCAACGTAATCAAAACATGATTGGCGAGCCCACCGGCCACCGCCAGGGCCGCGTTTTGCAGCGCGGCGACCGAACTCGCACCACCCATGGGCGTCAGCGCTGAGTAGCGCAGATCCGGTAAGCCAAAATTGGTGATGAAGTCTTCGGCGATCACACCACCCATGGCGTAGGGCACCACGCCATCAATGTCTTTGGGTGACAGACCCGCGTCAGCGATCGCCGCGAGGGCGGCCTCAAAGGTTAACTCGGCTTGGGTGCGGGTGGTCTCGCGCGTGTAGCGGGTTTCGCCAACGCCGGTCACGCAGGCTTTGTCGCGCATGCTCATATTGCCACCTCAGGCCAAGCCGGTGACGGGTAGCAGTGCACCGTGAATGGCGCGTGCAGCATCGGATCCGAGAAAACACATCACAGCTGCCAGATCGGCCGGTGTCACCCAGCGGCTGAAATCGGCGTCGGGCATATCAGCACGATTGGTTGGTGTATCCAGGATGCTCGGCAATACCGCATTGACGTTGATCCCTTGGTTGCGCAATTCTTTGGACAGGCTCTCGGTCAAACGCATGACGGTGCTCTTGGCCACACAGTAGGCGCCCATATTGGCTTGCCCTTCGCGCGCTGACAGCGCGCCGACGTTGACGATGCTGCCGTGGCCGCGTGCGAGCATGCCCGGCACCACGGCGTTGATCATATTGAGTGTGGTATTGACGTTCATCCGCGTCATGTAGTCCCACTGCTCGGTCGTGGTTTCGTGCACGGCCGGGCCCATGGCGAAGCCGCCGGCAATGTTGAATACCACATCAACACGACCCAGATTCGCCACACAAGCAACAGTGGCAGCAGCGTCGGTGAGGTCCAAGGCAAAACGACGCGCGCCGGGTGTCGTGTCGAAGCGCAGATCAAGGGCGATGACTTCGGCGCCCTGGCTGCTGGCCAGCTCCGCGACCACGCGCCCGAGTGCGCCGTTGGCACCGGTCACGATCACGACTTTATTTTGCAGCATTAGGCTCTCCTGTCAGTCGGCCAAGCGCGGCGGCGCGGGCCTTGCAGTTGGAAACAGTCCCGGCGTGGGATAAACGCATCAAAGCCATGCACCGCGTCGGGTCCAGTGGAGCGTGTAATGCGACGCGGGAGTATCGCTCGCCATCAACACCCGAACATGCATGCTGGCCCTCGGCGCGCGCGCCTGCAGGCGCTACCAACGTGATGAAGTTCGAGTCTAGCACAGCGTTTTGTGGCAGCCTCCCCCACGAACGGTGGTGCCTTGCTTAACAAGGGCCGTGGTAGATTCGGACACCGCCACTCAGGTAAGGAGCAAACAATGCACGTCGGATACACACCTATTTTTCAGAACCCCGGCAATCTGCGTTCGGACGCCGATGTTTATCGCGAAGAAGTACGTCTGGCCGAGATGGCAGAGCCGCTGGGCTTTGATTCGGTGTGGGGTATCGAGCACCACTTTACCGATTACACCATGTGCCCCGACGTCGTGCAGTTTTTGACCTACATGGCCGGCCGCACATCAAAGGTACAGCTGGGTTCCAGTGTCATCGTTCTGCCGTGGCACGACCCCATGCGCGTCGCTGAGCAGATCTCGATGCTCGATCATCTATCCGGTGGCCGCATGATTCTTGGTTTGGGCCGGGGACTGGGTAACGTTGAATACTCCGGTTTCCGCATCGATCAGGGCGAAGGTCGCGAGCGCTTTGTGGAGTATGCCGAACTGCTGCTCGAGAGCCTGGAACGCGGTTACATGGAAGGTGGCGCACAAACCAAACAACCGCGGCGTGATATCCGACCCTTTCCGCTGAAGTCCTTCCGTGGTCGTTCTTACGCAGCGGCGGTGTCGCCGGAGTCGATGCCGATCATGGCTAAACTCGGTGTTGGTCTGCTGGTCATTCCCCAGAAGCCATGGGATGTGGTCAAACAGGACTTCGCCATCTACACCGAAAGCTATCAAAAGGTGAACAACTGCGCACCACCACAACCGCTGTGCGGTGGTTTCTTTTTTGTCGACAAAGATGCCAAGCGCGCCGAGGACATGGCGTATAAATGGATCAACGCTTACTACCATACGGCGATGAAACACTATGAGATGACCGCCGAAAAATTCGGTCAGCACAAGGGGTATGAGTTCTACCGTAATGTCGGCAAATATATTTCACGGCACGGTATGGACGGCGCGGCCAAGGACTTCACCGACCTCATGCCGTGGGGCACACCAAAACAAGTGCTGGAGAAGATTGCCTACATCCGCGAAGTCATCAACCCCAACGGCATCTTGTGCAATCTGAGCTATGCCGGCATGCCGTACGATGAGGCCGAGCGCAATGTGCGCTGTTTTGCCGAGTATGTGCTGCCGGAATTGCACAAGTGGCAGACCACGCCGATGACACAACCGACTATGCTGAATATTCGGGCAGCGTGAGCCAGTAGTGGTTTACCCTCTCCTGTGCGCGGGAGAGGGGACAACACTCAACAGGTGCGCATGCAGATGTCAGCCAGACAGAACAACCTGGACGTGGATGGGCACCATACCGTTACCGGCACCGGCTGTTGCGCCTTGCGCGCCGTCGAAATCCGCTAGCAAAAAACCCGACGCGCTCACTGTCCGATAACCGGACGTGAGCGCAGCTTGGTCGCTGGTTACCGCTGCGTCTTGTAGATCGTATTAACCGGCTTCTCAAACACCCGTCTGACCAGGGGCACAAATAAATCCAGGCTCAGCTTCGGCCTGTCGGCATCAAAAGCCGGGTCGTCGTACTTGGCGATAAATTCTTCGGTCTGATCATAAAAAGGCGTGCCGCGATATTGGTCGCGCATGTTTCTGTCCATACCCAGGTGGTGGAAAAAATTGTAGCCCTGGAACACCCCGTGGTGTTTGACCATCCAATGGTTGGCTTGCGATACATAGGGATAAAGGATGGCAGCCGCCACATCGGGATGATTGGCCGAGCCCAAGGTGTCGCCGATGTCGTGCAGCAGCGCACAGACCACGTATTCGTCGTCGCAACCCGCCGTGGCGGCGAGCTCTGCGGTTTGCAAAGAATGTTGCAAACGATCAACCGGGAATCCGCCGTAGTCGCAATCCAGCAAGCGCAAATGGGCGAGGATACGATCGGGCAGACCAGCAAAAAATGTGCGGTGTTCAGCGCAGATCACGTCCCAGTCGGCGGCGGTGCTGGTCGACAGGGATTTAAATGTCGGCTGAGCGAGTTTGAGCGATTCGGGATTGGTGGCCATGAGGTAGTCCTTAAGCGACTTGCGCTTCAACGGTGATGGTGGGGCAGTGCTGGATGGTCTGCAGCACCACGCAGTAACGCTCACTGGTGCTGACGATTTTTTTCAGCGTCTGCGCTGGTGCATCACCGGCGATATCAAACACCAGGCGGATGTCACGAAAGCCGACCGGTGCGTCCTTGGCTACGCCGAGAGTGCCGCGGAAATCGAGATCACCTTCGGCGCGCACCGTTGACTTGGTGAGCTTGACACCAAAAGCGGTGGCGACTGCTTGCAAGGTCACACCCGCGCAGGCCACCAGCGCTTCGAGCAACATATCGCCTGAGCAGGCCTGCGTGCCCGGCCCGCCGGTTGCAGGATGCAAGCCGGCTTCAACCATGCCTTTGCTGGTCGACAACTTGCACGCAACACCATCGATGCCGTTGGATTGTGCATGCAGGGTAATCAACGCCGCCTGCGGCTCAGCGCGGTATTGATCTTTCAACGGCGCCTGTAGCGCTTTTAATGATTCGGAATCCATGGGAATGCTCCTGAAGGACAGTGGGTCGGTGACGAGAGTAAAGCTATCGTAGCTACGCGGTGGGGTCAGCCGCTGGCTATATTCAGGGGCGCGGTCCCCATGGCGCCGACACCAGTAATTGATTTTCCTGCGCGCTTATCAGCGGCCGGATCTGCTTGGCGAAGCCCGGGAAGTCCGCATGGCCGTAGAGTCTTTTCCAGAAGTCACGCCGATCAGCGTCGTCGTCAAAACGCCAGAGGTGGATCAACTGATGCAAGGGCCCGGTGTCGCTGATGAAATAGCCGACCAGTTTTTTGCTGAAACCGCCGGCTTCAAACATCGGGTAGCCAACTTCGCTATAGACGCGGATGACTTCCTGCATCTGTCCGACGATGACTGAATAGGTGCGTTTTTCGTAGATGTTCATGATGGTCTGTTTTCCTGTGGGTGGTTAAATCGAGCGCAAAAGCCAGCAAGCGTTAAGCCAGATGCGAGGTGACGAATGACGCAATGTCCGCCGCGCGTTCGTAGGCGAGGGCGTGATTACCACCTGGCACCGTCACCAGGCTGCTGTTTGGCAACAAGGCATGCAGCTGCTCCCCAACTGCCAGCGGACTAATGGGATCGGCATCGCCCCACAGCAACAAAATTGGATGAGTGACCTTCGACAACTCACCCTTGTAGTTCGGCCGCGCCTCCTCGATCCAGGACGGTGCGTGGGGATAGGCGCGACGATAGTCTGGGCGCCAGTCGGTGCCGCCCAGTGCGCTGACGTCGAGGCCGCCCGAGGTTACGGTTAAAACCAAGCGCCGTATGCGTCGCGGGTAATCAAGTGCCAGTCGCAGGGCGATGGCACCGCCCATGGATTGGGCGAGCAGGTCGACTGGCCGATCGCCGAGCTCGTTAGCCACCATTGCCACCAGATCATCGAAACAACGCACCTTAGCCGAGGGTGCCTGGTTACCGAGCCCGGGCCAGCCAAAATAGTGCTTTTCCCAATGGGTCGGCAGCCTCTCGCCTAACGGCCGCCAGAACGACGGATCCGCCCCCGCGCCCGGCAACAGCAACAAGCGTCGGGCCGGGCCTGGGCGATCGACGACCGGGTCAACACTCATCCGAAGATCGCTAAGGTCTCGAACTCACCTTTCAACACCGACTTGGCCGCGCCGGGTTGCAACCAGCCATCAATGGCGGTGGCATACACCCGCCGGAAGTCGGTGGTGTAGACCAGGTTGTCGCCCTCGTCGAGTGCCGTCAAAGACGAGGGTTTGCCGTAGTGTCCGCCGCGCACTTTGTTACCGACCATAAACATGTTGTTGGCCGCGCCGTGATCCGTGCCGAGGTTGGTGTTCTCGGGCGCGCGCCGCCCGAATTCGGAGAAGATCATGGTGGTGACACGATCAGCCAGCCCCAGACGTTCCAAATCGCGCTGAAAACCGTGGATGGC
>JAYUQF010000608.1:0-6588 GCA_043756885.1 Pseudomonadota bacterium | reverse complement strand
CGATTTGCAGGCAATAGCGGGGCTATTGCCAAAAATTGCAACGCAGCGGCAGCCGCTCAGGAGCAGCCGGATGTAGAGATAATTTTGACCAGGGTCCTAAACCCTCAACCGAACCGCACATCAACGGTGCGTTGCGCGCAGCATCGCCGCACGACGCCGCATCAGGAGACCTGCAGCCTATGGCATCCTCCGCCAGCCTGATTGAATTTCCTTGTGAGTTTCCAATCAAGGTTATGGGTTTATCGGGGCAGGACTTCGATACGCTGGTGGTGGAAATCGTGTCTCGCCATGTCAGCGGGATAGGGGACGACGCGGTACGCGCGAAACCTAGCCGCGAAGGCAAGTTTGTGTCGCTGACCGTTACCGTGTGGCTGGAAACCCAGCAGCAACTCGAGGGGCTATACACCGAGTTGAGCGGCCACGAACGCATACTCATGGTCTTATGAAGCTGTTGGTTCGTGAGCTTGGTCAGGCTGATTATCAAGCCTGTTGGACAGCAATGCGCCAATTCAGTGTGGCGCGCCAAGCGACCACACACGACGAACTGTGGACGGTGCAGCATCCGGCGGTGTTCACTTTGGGTCGCGCCGGCAAGCCTGAGCATATTCTTGCCGCCGGCGACATTCCCGTCGTGCACAGCGATCGCGGCGGGCAGGTCACCTACCATGGTCCCGGGCAGTTGGTGGTTTATACCTTGCTCGATACCCACCGTTTGCGCATCGGCCCACGGGAACTGGTGCGCCGCTTGGAGCAGGGCGTGATCGATGCCCTGGCTGCACTGAACATCCAGGCGCAACGACGGGCGGGCGCACCGGGGGTATATGTCGAGGAAGCCAAAGTTGCTGCGCTTGGACTGCGACTGCGCAATGGCATGAGTTATCACGGGCTGGCCTTAAATATCGATCTCGACTTGGAACCTTTTCTGCGTATTAACCCTTGCGGGTACGCGGGGCTGCGTGTCACGCGCCTGGCTGATCTCGGCGTAACGCTCGATTGCGCGGCGGTGACCCCGCGCGTGCTGCCACATTTGGCGCGCGCTTTGTACGGTGATATGCCTGTCGACCTTGTGCAGAGCGAGCCGCTGCCGCTAGTGGTATGAAGCCTGGATTGCATGGACACTAGTGGCGTAGCCCCCGGCTAGCTATCTGGCTAGCTGCATCGTCAGAGCGAAGAGCATGAACAACGACAATCCCGATCACCCGACCCGCGCGCAACGCGGCGTAGACAAAGTCTCGCGCATTCCGATCAAGGTCGAGCCCACCGTCGGCGCGTTACCGCGCAAGCCGCCATGGTTGCGTGCGCGCGCGCCCACCGATCCCCGTGTGCAAGAATTAAAAGCATTACTGCGTGCCGAGGGCCTGCACACCGTATGTGAGGAGGCCTCTTGCCCTAATCTCGGCGAGTGTTTTGCCCACGGCACGGCGACGTTCATGATCATGGGCGCGTTATGCACGCGGCGCTGTCCGTTCTGCGATGTGGCCCACGGTCGGCCCCAGCCGCTGGACGCTGCCGAGCCCGCACATGTTGCTAGCGCGGTCGCGCGCATGGCGCTCAAATACGTGGTCATCACCTCGGTCGACCGTGACGACTTGCGCGACGGTGGCGCGGCGCATTTTGCAGCCTGCATCGCGGCGGTGCGGGTCCGCACGCCTGCTACCCGCATCGAGATCCTGGTGCCGGATTTTCGTGGCCGCATGGATGTTGCACTGGAAATACTCAAGCGCACGCCACCTGATGTTTTTAACCACAATCTCGAGTCGGTACCGCGTCTGTATCTGAAGGTCAGGCCCGGTTCGGACTACGCCTGGTCGCTGGAACTCATGCGTCGCTATAAAGAAGCGGTGCCCAGCGTGCCAACCAAGTCGGGTCTTATGTTGGGTTTAGGCGAGAGCCTGGATGAAGTCCGCGCGGTGATGCGTGATATGCGCGAGCACAAGGTTGAAATGCTGACCTTGGGCCAGTATCTGCAACCGAGTCGCGCCCATTTGCCGGTCGAGCGTTTTGTCACACCAGCCGAGTTCGATGAATTAAAGGTCTACGGTGACGGCCTTGGCTTCAGTAACGTCGCCAGCGCGCCGCTGGTGCGGTCGTCCTATCACGCTGATCTGCAGGCCAGCGGTCACGCGGCGAGCTGAGCGCAAACGCACGCGATGTCGGTTGGTGCGACACTCTATTTTCTAGTGAAGATTTTCGTTTTGCCACCGGGCTTGCTGGTGGGCTTGGGTGTGCTCGGCATCGTAATTTATCCACGTCATCGCCGTATTGGCTGCGGCTTGTTAATCGCGACGCCGTTGTTGGCGTGGCTCTTATCCATGCCGCTGTTTGCGGCCTGGGCCGCACGTCCTTTTGAGACCGATGTGCCGCTCACCACCCAAAGCTTTGATGCCACACGTGCCGATGCCATCGTAGTCTTGGGTGGTGGTGCTTATCGCGACGCCCCCGAATACGGTGGCGCCGACAACGTGCGGCCGCTGACGCTGGAACGCCTGCGCTACGGCGCTCATTTGCAACGCCTCACCCATCTGCCGCTGGTGGTCAGCGGTGGTTACGCAGCGCATATGGCTAGCAGTGAAGCGCAACTCATGAAACGCGCCTTGGAAGAGGACTTCGGCGTGCCGGTGGCGGCGATTGAGGATGGCAGCCGCAATACCGCCGAGAATGCGCGCCGTAGCCGCGCCATCTTTTCCTATCGGACCATCGTGTTGATCACCCATGCCATGCATATGCAACGTGCCAAAGTGCAGTTTGAACGCGCGGGTTTTGCGGTTGTTCCCGCGCCCTTGGGTTTTGTGAGCAATCGGTCGCAGGACTATGTGCTCGCCGATTTTCTGCCGACCCTGCAAGGTTTGCTGAACAGCCACTACGTTATCTATGAAGCGGCGGGCGCGCTGTGGTATCGCTACGCTTACGATTGAACAGGTGGGGTTTTGTCGTCGCTGGCCAGTTGGCGTGTTACTACGGTACTGTCAAAACGGCCGCGTGCAAGGCGCGTGGTGAGGGTTGCGCCAATGCCTGCTGAGATGGCATCGCGTAACACCCGGCCTTCTCCATCGGTGACGATGGCATAACCACGTTCCAAGGTGGCACCGGGGCCAAGGGCGCGCAGTAGCTGTTCGCAGCGAGTGAGCTGTGCGTTGCGCTGTTCGAGCATGCGGCGCATGGCGGCAGTGAGCCGATGTTCGGCATGTTTGAGTCCGCGCTTAAGCGCTGCAAGGCGCGTGTGAGGCGCATGACTGGCAACCCGCGCTTCGAGCGTGCGCAACTGACTGCGCTTTAGGGCCAGCTGTGTGGTGAGTGCATTGGGCAGGCGTGCGAGCAATTCGTCGAGGCGCTGGAAATGCAGCTCCAGACGCCGGCGCGGTGAGATCAAGCGGCGCTGCAGTTGTTGCAGTTCGCGGTTCTGCGTTTTCAGGATCTGTGACAGGGTCAGCACCAGGCGCTGACGCGACTGCTGCAAGCGTGCTTCGATGTCGAGCATGTCGGGTGAGACCAGCTCAGCGGCGGCTGAAGGTGTTGCTGCGCGCAGGTCAGCGACCATGTCGGCGATGGTGAAATCCACCTCGTGGCCCACCGCACTCACCACCGGGATCAGGGAGTCATGGATAGCACGCGCCACGATTTCTTCATTGAACGACCACAGGTCTTCCAACGAGCCGCCGCCGCGTCCAACAATTAATACATCACATTCGGCGCGGCGGTTGGCGCGTGTTATAGCGGCGGCAATCTCGCCCGCCGCGGCCTCACCCTGCACTGCGGTGGGATAAATGATGATGGGCAGGGCCGGGCAGCGACGTCGCAGGACGGTGATGATGTCGCGCACCGCCGCACCACTAGCCGAGGTCACCACGCCAATGGCGCGCGGCCAACGCGGCAGCACACGTTTGCGTGCGGAATCAAACAGGCCCTCTTCAAACAGCTTGCGCTTCAAC
The DNA here is from genome assembly GCA_043756885.1 of Pseudomonadota bacterium. GTDB lineage: Bacteria > Pseudomonadota > Gammaproteobacteria > JADJYF01. Next base: position 2,659 of record JAYUQF010000608.1, on the reverse strand, counting down.
TGCTCAAAACGCAGGCGTAACAGGCCTTCGCCGGCAGCTTCCAGGGCCTCGACGATGAGCTGATAGTCACCCCGTGGGGTGTAGAGGCTGACCCGCCCGTAGGCGATCACTTTCAGACCATCGCGTGCTTCGAACGTAACCGCGCGATTGCGCGCACGGAACATCGCGCAGCGGATTTGAGCGCCGGCGTCCTTGAGTGAAAAATAGACATGGCCCGAGGCCGGACGGGCCAGATTGGAGACTTCGCCTTCGACCCACACATTGCCCAGTTCGCTCTCAAGCAAGTGGCGGGCGGTCTCGTTCAAGCGCGATACGCTGTACAGATCGCGGCCATTGCCGCCTGCATGGCCGTCACCATGATCAAGGACCGCACGTGGTGCGCCGATCCTCGTCCCTACGCTGCGTCGTTTACCGTTAATGACCGAGCCCCTATAATCGCCACCTGCATTTTACGGGATGAACCCCTCTCATGCGCGTTGTCGGCGACGGCCTCACTTTCGACGATGTCCTGTTGATTCCTGATTATTCGGACATCCTGCCGCGCGAAGTTGAGCTCAAAACCCAGCTGACCCGCGATATTGAACTGCAGATCCCCCTGCTCTCGGCGGCCATGGATACGGTCACCGAAGCGCGCCTCGCGATTGCGCTGGCCCAGGAAGGTGGCATCGGCATCATCCACAAGAACATGACCCCGCAGGAGCAGGCCGCGCAGGTGCGGCGGGTCAAAAAATTCGAAAGCGGCGTGATCCGCGACCCGATCACCGTCAGCCCCGAGGTCAGCATCGGCGAAGTGTTGGCCTTAACACGCGCTTCGGGCATTTCCGGTGTGCCGGTGGTGGACAAAGATCGAGTGGTGGGTATCGTCACCAGCCGCGACCTGCGGTTTGAGAAGCGCTTCGACATTCCCATCACCGCCATCATGACACCCCGTGAGCGCCTGGTGACGGTCGGCGAGAACGCATCCAAAGACGAAGTCATAGCGCTGCTCCATCAGCACCGTATCGAAAAGCTGCTGGTGGTGAACGACAGGTTCGAGTTGCGCGGCATGATCACCGTGAAAGATATTCAGAAAGCCGAGCAGTACCCCAACGCCTGCAAGGACTCCCAGGAACGTCTGCGCGTTGGTGCGGCAGTTGGCGTGGGTGCCGGCACCCACGAACGCGTCGCGGCCCTCATCGAAGCCGGCGTAGACGTATTGGTAGTGGACACTGCCCATGGCCATTCCCGCGGTGTGATCGAGATGGTGCGCTGGATCAAGCAGCAATACCCGGGTGCCCAGGTGATTGGCGGCAATATCGCAACCGGTGATGCGGCACAAGCCCTGGTCGAAGCCGGTGCCGATGCCGTGAAAGTTGGCATCGGGCCGGGCTCAATTTGCACCACACGCATCGTTACCGGTATCGGTGTGCCGCAGATCACCGCCGTAGCGAGTGTTGCCGAGCGCCTGGCCAAAAGCGGCGTGCCATTGATCTCCGATGGCGGTGTGCGTTATTCCGGCGATATCGCCAAAGTGCTGGCCACCGGTGCCCACAGCGTCATGATCGGCTCACTGTTTGCCGGTGCAGAAGAAGCACCGGGTGAGGTCGAACTGTTCCAGGGCCGTTCCTACAAGTCTTATCGCGGCATGGGTTCGCTCGGTGCGATGGCCCAGACCCATGGCTCTTCCGATCGTTATTTCCAGGAAGCGGGCGAGATTGAGAAGCTCGTGCCGGAAGGCATCGAGGGTCGTGTGCCCTACAAAGGGCCGCTGTCAGCCATCGTGCACCAGATGCTGGGCGGCGTGCGCGCTGCGATGGGCTACACCGGCTGCCGCGATATGGCGGAGCTGCGCAGCAAGCCTAAATTCCTCAAGGTGACTGCCGCCGGCATGCGCGAGAGCCATGCCCATGACGTGCAGATCACCAAGGAAGCGCCCAATTACCGACTCGATTGATTCCCGTCGCATCCATCGCGACGAGCCGTGAGCATACCAGCGATGTCCATCACCCAAGGCGCGAATGGCGATGTGCACGCTGATCGCATTCTGATCCTCGATTTTGGCGCGCAATACACCCAGCTCATAGCGCGGCGTGTGCGCCAAGCCCAGGTTTACTGCGAGATCCGTCCCTTCGACTTAAGCATAGAGGCCGTGCGGGCCTTCAATCCCCGCGGCGTGATTCTGTCGGGTGGCCCGGAATCGGTTTACGCAAACCAGCAGTTTCGCGCACCGGCCGGGATATTCGAACTCGGTGTGCCGGTACTTGGGATCTGTTACGGCATGCAGACCATGGCGGTACAACTCGGTGGCCAAGTTGCGCCCGCGCCCGAGCGCGAATTTGGTTATGCCCAGGTGCGCGCGCGCGGTCATTCACAGTTGTTCCGCGACATCCAAGATCACACCAACGACCAAGGCCATGGCCTGCTCGACGTGTGGATGAGCCATGGTGACCATGTCACACAACTGCCGCCCGGTTTTAAGCTGATCGGTTCAAGTGACAACGCGCCGATCGCGGCGATGGCCGACGAAACACGGCGCTTTTACGCCGTGCAGTTCCATCCTGAAGTCACCCACACCCACCAGGGCCAGGCCATCCTTGCCCGCTTCGTGCATGAGATCTGCGGCTGTGCTTCATTGTGGAATCCGGCCAATATCATTCAAGACAGCATCACAAGCGCACGG
>JAYUQF010000607.1:0-6594 GCA_043756885.1 Pseudomonadota bacterium | reverse complement strand
GTGTCGGTGAAATGATGGATAGTGAATGCACACCGCGTGGTGCCCATGAGATCGCTGAGAAAATCGGTGCCGATTGCCCGCCAAATACGGTTTTTGTCGCGCGTCGTGCCACGGGCGAGATTTATGATGCACAGTTCGCCGCCCATCACCCGCGGCGCGACTGGATTCTGACACGCATCCTGTGGTTGGCGGGTCGGGACCACGGTTACAACTCCGGTGGTGAGCGCGATACCAAAGCGCGCTACATCTATATTCACGGTACGCCTGACCGCACGTGTTTGGGCGCGCCGGGTTCTCGTGGATGCATACGCATGCGCAATACCGACATCATTGAATTGTTCGACGCCGTAGCGGTCGGAACGCGGGTCGACATCGTCCCATGAGCAACAGGCCGAGGCGCGATGTTCAACATCCAACTCAGGTTGCGCGCTGCGCTGCCGCTGTCGGCAGGTGGAAAATAAATCCCAGCGTGCGCGTATGAATAAATCGTGAGACCGGTTACCACCCTAGTGAGCAATCTTTCAAATTCCACGCTGCGTTGTGTACGTCACCTTGTTTGGTGTTTGCCTTCGTTACTGTTAGGCCTGCTGGTGGTGGCAAGCGCTCCTGCGGCGGACGCGACCCTCAGCTGGGACAGCCTGAGTGGTGAGCAGCAGTACACGCTGGTGCGGCTGCGCTCGCGTTGGGAACAGCTCGATCTCGCCGGGCGGCGTGCCCTGCTGGAGCGCGCTGCAAACTTCAAATCGCACAGCACAACCGCTAAGTCCCCGCCGGCGGTAACCACCGACGCAACAAACAAGCCCAGCCAGGCACCTACACGCCGTGAGCGTTCCCAGCGCCGGCGGACGCTGACGGCGGCCCAAGCCAGCCTCTCGGCACACAGTTTCCGGCTACGCCGGCTGTTGCGCGATATGCCCGGTCTGGGCGCGGAGGAACGCCGCGATCTGCTCGCGCGCTGGGGTGAGCTGAGCAATTCCGAGCGTATTGCTTTGCTCGACCGTTATTCGCGCAACGTTGATGACAACGAAGAGATTGTGCTGCAGAAGGCCTTGCGCGACGGCAGGATAACGCCCGAGCAACTGCAACGCGGCCTGGCCAGCGGCAAACTGCGCGGTGCCGATCTGAAGGCGGCGTTGTCGTCAGGGAGAATTTCGGCGAGCACCATCCAGGAGGGCATCGCGACAGGCAAGATCTACGCTGAGGATCTCGAAAAGGGCCTGCGTGGTGCCAATATCGACTCAAGCGATTTGCGCAATGCGATTGAACAAAATCGCCTCCCCGAGGGCACCACGCGCGCGTCGGTCGTGCCTGTCGAAACGGTGAACCCGCCCGTGCCCTGAGGGCCGTCAGCCCATAGCGTGCATATTTCAACAATTGAGCAGGTGCGCATCAAGTCGCGCTCTGGTTGGCCGTTATCTCCTGCACGAGCAGCGCAAATCGCGCAGCCCGACCAGGCCGGAGATTGTCCATGCAAGCCACTACCGTTAGCCCTTCCCTGTCCACACCATCGATGCGCGGGATCGCGAATGAATCGCAGCCGCACTGGCCCGCCCGGGTCGCGCGTGTCTCGCGTAGTAAACCGCTGGAATATCTGACCACCGTGCACCCGTGTTTTATTGATGGGGTGCGGACTCTGGTACACCGACGAGGACTGCAGCGTCACAGTCAGGCCTTATTCAGCAAGCTCAAGGCTTATGCCGATCATCATGGTTTTGCTCTGCATGAGGACCAGCGTACACGTGAGCTTACGTGTCGTGATGAGCGCCGCCGTTTAGCACCCATCCTGTTATTCGCGGCGAGCCTGTTAAGCCAAGGCCTGCACGCTGAGGACGGCAGCTTGCGCGACAAAAACATGACGGTGGTGCCGACCATCGACGTCATCGGCCAACGCATCACCACTGATCGCGCCTATCTCATCGAGGCCGGCAAACGTTTTGTCTCCGAGCCCCATGGATCCGCTGAGTTGATCCTCGGTATTGCAGCCGAAGTGCGCGCCCAAGGTGAAAAGCATCGTGTGCGCACCCGCGGGATACAGATGCCTACGGAATACGCCGAAAGTTTTGTTGATCGCTACGACCACACCATGGCGACCGATTGTGGGGCAGCGACCTTCAGTTATTACGAGGGTGATGGTTTTGCGGCTCTGGGTTATCACGCGGGACGCGGCGCGGTGATCTTGGATGTACTGGCCGGCGGTGGCCCCTTTTCTGCGCCGCGCCTGTGGGGTCCCTACGACCAGGTACTCAACGCCAACATCCGTATGGATTTGATGATGGGTGATGGTCTCAAGGATGGTATGGGCCTGCTGCAAGCGTCGTACAAAATCGGTTTGATGCCGGTGATGCGCAATACCACCAAGAACTATTACGGTGAACTATATTCGCGCGCGATACTCGACGCGGCCGACTGTGCAACGTCAAATGCACCGCCAGTGCGCCAAGCCGACAGCGAAACTCCGCCGGGCCTCGACGACCACGGTTGAGCGTCAATCAGCTGGCTTGTGCGCGCTTTCTTTGATGAGGGCGCGCGCCAGCTTTTTTACCTGCACATCGTAGAGCGCGAGCTCACCGCCCGTGCGCACGGCGGCGATGGCCAGGCGACCGACCAGCAGCAGTAACAAGATGGCGATCAGCCAGGCCATAAAATAAGACAAACGCAAGCCCGGCTGCGTCGCGATGCTGGAGGGCGTACGCGCCGTGGCAGAAACGCCCGCACTATCGGCACTGTCGAGTTGCTGCTGTCCATGCTGCGTGGTGCGCGAGAGTGTCAGGTCGAGATGAGAACCCTGCTCTACAGCTTGCGCGAAGCGCTCGATATGGGTCGGTGAGAGATACAGCGACCACGCGCTGCCTATCACCGTCAAGGCCACAATCAATCCCACCACCAGCAGCACCAGACCAAAACCGCGCACCACGAGATTGAGCTGGCGATCACCACGTGCCAGCCAGTCTTCGTCGGGGGGATCTTGTTTGAATTCGAATCGCGCCATGCGCTCGATTCTACACGAGCCGCAGGAGCCCGGTCCGCGTGCACTTTGCGCTCGCCCGATGGTGACACCAGTTGTAAAGTAACGCGCAGCAATGTTCGAGCTACGCACCTTGGGATCGCGACTCGCCAGCGCGGCTGTGGTCGCGCTTGGTGTGTCGTGCCTGGTATTTGCGCTACTGCATCTGGTGCCAGGTGATCCAGTCGACGTCATGCTGGGTGAATATGCCGGTGCCGCCGATCGCCTTGCACTGCGTACTCGCCTCGGTCTGGATCTGCCGCTGGCCGAACAATGGATGCGCTTCCTCAATGGACTTGTACACGGCGATCTCGGCAGCTCACTGGTCACTGGTCGCCCGGTCACGGCCATGCTCGCAGAACACGTTGGTTATACCGTCATCCTGGCGCTTGCTGCACTCTTGCTCGCAGTGGTGGTGGGTGTGCCACTCGGGGTCGTAGCCGCGCTTGGCGTCGGACGTTGGTGGGATGGGATAACCAGCGTACTGGCCGTGCTCGGCATGTCGGCGCCGAGTTTTGTTCTTGGTCCACTATTGATTATTGTCTTCGCCGTGCAACTGGGTTGGTTTCCCGTTGGCGGTGCGAGCGAGCCTGCTGGCCTGGTCCTGCCTGCAGTGACACTCGCCAGTGGGCTGGCCGCAGTGCTGACGCGCATGACACGCGCCGCCATGCTTGAAGCGTTGTTGCTGCCCCATGTGCAAGCGGCACGGGCCCGCGGCTTGGGTGAATTGACGGTGGTAGTGGGACACGTGTGTCGCAACGCTGCGCTGCCGGTGGTGACCGTCATTGGTTTGCAGTTAGGCGCTTTACTCGGCGGCGCCGTGGTGACGGAGACCGTATTTAACTGGCCCGGTCTCGGGCAATTACTGGTCGAGTCTATAACGCGCCGTGATTATCCTGTGGTGCAAGGCGCGGTGCTGCTGACGGCGCTGACTTACATCGTGGTCAATGCTGCTGTTGACCTGCTCAATACGCGCCTCGATCCGCGCATTCAATCCACGCCATGAGCACTACGTCGCTTGCTGCGCGCGGTATCGCCAGGAAGTTTGCCGCCACCGTTGTGTTGGGCTGGCTGCTGGTGGCGCTGTGCGCGAGTATCTGGCCGCCGGCGGCCAAAGTGTCGCTGCCCGGCATCCTGGCGCCACCTGGCAGTGAGGCTAGCCTGGGCCGTGATGATCTTGGTCGTCCGGTCCTGGCACAGCTCGCCGCAGGCGCGCGCATCTCATTGCTGGTGGCCCTGGTAGTGGTGGTCGTGACCAGCGTGCTGGGCACCTTGATTGGGCTTGCGGCCGCTTGGTTTGGCGGTATGGTCGATACGCTGCTGGTGGGCGTGACGGATATTTTTCTGGCCTTCCCCGGCATCCTGCTCGCGATCGCACTGGCCGGCGTCCTGGGGCCCGGCATCACCAACGTCATGACCGCCCTGTGCGTGGTCGGCTGGGTTGGCTTCGCGCGTCTCGCGCGCGCCCAGGCTTTAAGCATCAAACACTGTGATCATGTGCAGGTGGCACGGGCCTTGGGTGTGCGGCCAGTGATGATCGTCTGGCGCCATGTCCTGCCACTGATCGCAGGGCCCTCGATCGTTGAGGCAAGTTTTACCTTTGCAGCGGTGATCGTGGCCGAAGCCGGCCTGTCATTTCTTGGATTGGGTGTGCAGCCGCCCACGCCGTCGTGGGGCAGCATGATTCGAGATGGTGCGCGTTATCTGCTGGTCGCACCGCATCTGGTGGTCGTGCCAGGTGTAGCGCTTGCGAGTCTGGTGGTGGCCATCAATCTGCTCGGCAACCAGTTGCGCTCCCGTTGGCAACCGCGCCGCCAGTGAGCACTGCACGCACGCTACACTAGCGCGCCCCACGGCGGATCGAAACCACGATGCTCGGACCCTTGATGATCGATATCGACGGCACGGCCTTAACACCAGCCGATCGCGAACTGTTGCGCCATCCATTGGTGGGCGGTGTGATCCTGTTCGCGCGCAATTATGTCGAGCCGGCACAAGTGCGGGAGCTGAGCGCCGCCATTCATGCCTTGCGCGAGCCGCGCCTGGTGATCGCAGTGGATCAAGAAGGCGGACGGGTGCAACGCTTTCGTCATGGCTTCTCGGAATTGCCGGCACTGGCGCGACTCGGCGAGCGTTATGGGTTAGACGCACCAGCGGCACTGGCCTTGGCCGCTGATTGTGCGTGGTTGATGGCCAGTGAGTTGCGCGCGGTTGGGGTCGATTTCAGCTTCGCGCCGGTGCTCGATCTGCGCAGCTCGCGCAGCGCGGTGATCGGCGATCGCGCGCTGCACGGCGAGCCGCAGGTGGTGGCGCGGCTGGCGCGGGTTTATATCGCAGCCCTGCATCGCGCCGGCATGGCGGCGGTTGGTAAACATTTTCCGGGTCACGGCTGTGTGGCCGCTGACTCCCATCACGAGCTGCCGATCGATGAGCGCGATTTTGCAGATCTCGAACATCACGATCTGGTGCCATTTCGCGCCGCTGTTGCGGCAGGTATTGAAGGCATCATGACCGCGCACATCCTGTATCCGCAGGTGGACAAACAGATAGCGGGTTATTCGAGCTACTGGATCAAAGACGTATTACGCGGAGAAATGGGCTTCAGCGGTGCGGTGTTCAGCGACGATCTGAGCATGGCGGGCGCGAACCTTGCGGCCAGTTATGCTGAACGCGCGCGCCTGGCCTTAGCCGCCGGTTGCGACGTCTTGTTGGTGTGTAACCATCGCGCTGGTGCAATCGAAGTGCTCGATGCCCTGACGGTTGAACCCTATCCGCAAACCCAGGTGCGGCTGATGCGGATGCACGGCCGCGGCGGTGCACCGGATCTCGCGAGCCTGCGTGAGCACACCGAGTGGCGCGCGGTGACAGCTCGGGTGCGCGAGCTGGAACCCGATCCACAATTTGATCTCGACGACGACAATGTCCTGGCCTGAACGCGGATGCAAGCTTGCGCTGTGTTTGTGGGTCTGGTTCGCAGCGCCCCAGGCGGCTGAGCTTAACTGTGCGCCTTTGCAGCGCGGCGCGCCTATCGATCAAACAAGCGTTGAACATGGCCAGGGACTATTGTGGCGGATCAGCGGCGCACAAGCGGGTGACAGTTTTGTACTTGGCACCATGCACATCGCCGAACCGCGTGTCATGAAAGTGATGGATGCAGTGCAAACACAATTTGCCGCCAGCACGACTTTTGCCCTGGAAGTAGTGCTCGATGACAGCGCTATGCAGACCTTAGCGGGCGCGATGGTCTATAAAGATGGCCGGCGTTTGTCGCAGCTTGTTGACGGTGACCTGTTCGTTTCAACCACGCAGCGGCTGGCCGATTATGGTGTGCCGGAGACCATGGCTGACATGATGAAACCCTGGGCGGCTTTCACCACCATGAGCCTGCCGGTTGCAGGCGTGGGCCTACCGCTCGACATGCAATTGATGAGCGCCGCCCAACAGGCGGGCAAAGACGTGCGTGGATTGGAAAGCGTCGCCGAGCAGCTCGCTGTATTCGAAAGCGTGAGTGAGCCTGACCAGGTCGCTATGCTGCGCGAAGTGGTTTGTCATTACGGCACCTTCCAGCAGGAGCTCGGTGAGATGGTTGA
>JAYUQF010000606.1:0-2515 GCA_043756885.1 Pseudomonadota bacterium | reverse complement strand
CTCACCGTCAACATCGGCCACAAACGAGCTTGAGCTGCGGATGATATTCACGATACGACCAGTGGGGCTTACACGCGCCCACAGATGAAACCCGGCACCACCATGCAAATGCGGAAAACGCTCCGACCACTCAATGAGGCCGGCGGCAAGCAAGGTATAACATTGCCCGCGCCGTAAACGCAGGCCGATCGAGGTCCAGGGTGGTTGCTGTGCCGGCAGCGTCATATACCGGCTTGCACAAAGCATGGAACACGCGGCCCGGCGAATCTGTTGTGCGAGTTCTTGCATGGTCTTCAAAGATGATCAGTTGGAAGTGGTGGCGCGGGAAGCGAAAGGTCGCATCCGCTGGAGGGTCACCGTAGGATAACAAAACACACGCGCGAACCGCTCTACGTATTGGGCAGGGGAAATTCATGAGATTTTTAAGCATAAGCGAGTTGGCCAAACGCCAAGGTCTGCGACTGGTGCTGGTGCAGGGGGCACCTAGTCCTTGGGGTCAGGCGGTCAAGGCGATGATCGAATACAAGGGGCTGGAGTTTGTAGTCGCGCCGCAGATCCCTGGTGCGGACAACAGCGATCTGGTCGCCTGGGCGGGGGTTAACAGTGGGCCGGTGGTGGCATGGAATGAAGGTCGACCGATGAACCGCTGGAATGACATCCTGTTTTTGCTCGAACGTCTGGCGCCACACAAGTCATTAGTGCCCGATGCGCCAGGTGAGCGCGTGGCGATGTTGGGCCTGAGTCACGAACTGTGCGGTGAGTTGGGACTTGGCTGGAACCGCCGGCTCAGCCTGTTCAAGCCGGCTATGCAGTCTGGCCAAGCGCCGGCGGGTATCAGCGCCATGAGTCGCAAATATGGTTACAACGAAAGCGATGTCGCCACCGCGAATCAACGCCAGATAGCCATGCTGCAATTGTTGACGCAAGTGCTCGAAAAACAGCGTGCGGTGGGCAGTGAATTTTTTGTGGGCCGAGCGCTGACTGCGCTGGATTTTTATTGGGCGGCGTTTTCGGCAATTTTTGCCGTGCTGCCCGACGAACTATGCCCGATTGCGCCCGCTGCGCGTAGTATGTTCGAAACCATCGACCCGCAGGTTAAAGCCGCCATCTCGCCTATCCTGCTAGCGCATCGCGAACGCATATTGCACGCGCACTTTGTACTACCGATGGAATTCTGATCAACCTTTTTACACGAGATATTTTATGGCCACTCGCATCGGCTTCGGCCTGCTCAATTATCCGTTCGACACGGGTAAAGCGTTTTTTCGTTGGGTTCAATTACTGGAAGAAAGTCGTGTTGACTCCGTGTGGCAATCCGATCGGCTCATATCAACGGACAATTATTTAGAGTCCTTGAGCGCCTTGGCGTCACTCGCCGGCTGTACCGAAAAAATCAAATTTGGTATGAACGCTATTGTCATGCCCCTGCGCGATCCGCTGGTGCTGGCCAAGCAGTGCGCCACCATCGACTTCCTGAGTAATGGTCGTTTGTTACCGATGTTCGGCGTCGGGTATCAGCAAGCTGCCGAGTGGGCGGCGACGGGACGCAGTGCTGAACACCGCGGCTCAATTGCCAACGAAATGTTCGAACTCATTGCCCGCCTCTGGAGTGAGGAGTCGGTGACGTTTGAGGGACGCTTCTTCCAGTACAAAAACGCAACCATCGCACCGCGCCCGGTGCAGCAACCTTTACCGTTATGGATAGGCGGGACCAGTGACGCGGCGGTCAAGCGCACGGCCAAACTAGGCACGGGTTGGATCGGCGGCATTGCCAGTGTGGACGAAGTAAGACGGACCATCGAGGGCATCAAAACCGAGGCCGCCAAATACGGGCGCACGATCGATGCTGATCACTATGGCACCTCGTTGGCCTATCGAATCGGCAGCGCCGATGACGCCGCGGTGCGCAATTCGCCCTTCGTCAAGCGCACCGGTATTGGTGAGAATATCGACGTCAATCCGCTATTTTGCATCGGCAGCACGGCAGAGCTCACAGTGCGCCTGCAAGAATATGTGGCGGTGGGCGCTTCGAAATTTGTCTTGTTCCCTATTGTTGAAAACGAGCGCGACATGCTCGACCAGACCCGGCGCGTGATAGAAGAAGTTAAGCCGGTGATAGAGGGCCGCTGAAGCGCCACAGCGAGCGCGCTTAAGGCTGCCGCCACAACGACGGCAAGCGCCCTTCAAGACGATAACTGGCCGCCATCGGCGCCGCTGGCTCAGCGTCGCGGCGGGCGGGCTTCCCGTTCACGGGCTTCGTTGACACGGGCCGTGCGGCCTTTCAACATCGCACCGTTTAATTCTGAGATCGCCGCCTCGCCCTCGGCTTTGTTCGGCATTTCAACAAAGCCAAAGCCTTTGGAGCGTCCGGTTTCGCGATCACTGACGATCTTGGCGCTGGTGACTTCGCCATGTTGTTCAAAAGCATCGCGCAGTTCTTCAGCGGTGATGTCATAAGACAGATTGCCAACATAAATATCCATACTTTATCGCCTCATGGAGTATGCCGTTCAGG
>JAYUQF010000605.1:0-19189 GCA_043756885.1 Pseudomonadota bacterium | reverse complement strand
CCCAGCGCGGTCGCGGTGACCGAAAAATCGAAGAACACGTTACGCCCGGCATTCGAGATCGGCACGCTGACGCGGAACTGCTGATCAATCAATTTCCCCGACGTGCATCCCTGGCTCGGCCCGCTGAAGCCGAGGCAACTGCCATCGATCAGGATGTGGCGCAGACTGCGCGTACTGCCGGCAACACCAGGCGCCTGCGCGGTAAAGGTGAGCAGACCATTCGTGCTGGCGCGGATGTCGCCGAGCTGGGAGTTCGTGGCATCGCCGTTCTCTAAAGTCGCTGTTCCTGAGCGGCTGCCGCTGCGTTGGAATTTTTGGCAATAGCGCCGCTATTGCCTGTAAATCGCGCCCGGCAAGCAACCGCTCAGGATCACCCTCGGTGGTGACGAGATTATTCTGACCAGGGTCCTTAGACCTCCTGACCTGCGAACACTGTGGTGGCGCGCTGAAGGTTAACACGAGCATCGAAGATCCGGCGGAGATCAAACAGATCCTTGCGCATCTCGAGCGGCGAGCAGAGCCCGCGACATCCGTTTCCAGACCGTTCGACCACGCGCCACCGTGAACGGATCGAGCGTAGAAAACAATGCCCTTCATGTATTGCCATTCATGGACCGATTTGTGCGGGCTTGCCGTGCAGGAACGGACACGTTCTAAGCTGCCTGCCGGCGATGGTTGGCGGCCGGTTTCCTTCAGGCATAACCGTTGTTGCGGCAACGGCGCACGGTACGCGCGCTGTCGTTCATGCCTTGTGTGGCTGTTGGAGTTGGATGGCGGTTTTAATGCGGGCCATGCGCCAGCGGCAGACCGGCGGCGCGCCATTCAGGCAGGCCATCTTCGAGTCGTTGTGCTTTGTGGCCATGCGCGCGCAGTAGCGCGACAGCCTCAAACGACAGCACACAATAGGGGCCACGACAGTAAGCAACAATCAGCATATCCGGGGGCAGATCGGGCAGGGCTTGTGCAAGTTCCGACAGCGGCAGATTGTGTGCGCCTACCACGTGCGCGAGCGCGTATTCATCGGCCGGACGGACGTCAATGACCAGCGCGGTGCCAGCTTCGATCCGCGCCATTAGCTCCTGTCTCGAGAGCGCTTCAAGGCCATCACGACTGGTAAAGTAGCGGCGCAATACCCGCCCGACCTCAGCCACATTGCGTTCACCGACCACGCGTAGCGCCGCCAATAGTTCTAACACGGCGTCATTGATTAAACGGTAGACCATGTACTTTCCGTCGCGCCGCGCCGCGAGCAGGCCGGCCCGACGGAGCTGTTGGAGATGCTGCGACGCGTTTGCGAACGACAGACCGGCACGTGCCGCCAATACCTCGACCGTACGCTCCCCTTGGGCGAGCTGCTCAAGCAAAGCCAGTCGATGTGGGTGCGCGACGGCCTTGGCAATAGCGGCAAGTTGTTCAAACAGAATCTGTTTCGGATTTTCGCTTGACATGATTTGCAGCGTGGGCGTTATCATTCAATAAAACAATTGAATGATTGATTGTAGATGGCCGAGTACTTGCTAAGTCATGTCACAGCTATCCGGCTGACCGCCTTCGCGTCGGTTTTTGTGCTGATGGCGGGCTGGGAATGGTGGACTCCGCTGCGCCTGCCACGCCATGGACGCTGGCGGCGCTGGCCGGCCAATCTCGCTATTGCCCTGCTCGGAGCACTGTTAGTGCGGGCCGTCATACCGCTCACCGCCGTCAGTGTGGCCATGTTGGCCACCACGCACGGATGGGGTTTGTTCAACGTGTTTGGCCTACCCCTCTGGTTCACGGTACCCGCTGCTATGGTCATGCTCGATCTGGCGGTCTACTTACAACATGTTTTACTGCATGCCGTACCTTCGCTGTGGCGGTTGCATCGTATGCATCACGCCGATCTGGAATTTGATGTCACCACCGGCATACGTTTCCATCCGATCGAGATCGTGCTCTCGATGGTGCTGAAGATCGCTGTTGTTGCGGCACTGGGCGCACCGTTACTCGCCGTCCTCATGTTCGAGGTTCTGCTCAATGTCACCTCGATGTTCAACCATGGCAATGTCAGTCTCGGCTTTGGCCTCGACCGCAAGCTGCGCTGGTTGCTGGTGACCCCCGACATGCATCGTGTGCATCACTCGGCAGTGGCCGAGGAAATGAACAGTAACTACGGTTTCAATCTGACCTGCTGGGACCGCTTGTTTGGAACCTATCGCACGGCGCCGCTAGCAGGCCAGCTCAACATGACTATCGGCCTCGAAGTGTTTCGCGACCCGCAGGAACTGCGCCTGGACAGATTGCTGTGGCAGCCGTTCCGGAACCCGCAACGCATCACGGCGCAGCGCCAGTTGCTGCGCTGGGTGACAAGCCATGAGCTGCGCGATCAGTTGACCAGCCAACATACAACCACACTGATTGATGTCCGTGGAGTCGACGAATTTTTCGGCCCGCTCGGTCATCTGGCCGGCGCACACAATATTCCGCTCGATGACCTGCCGCACAGCTTGTCCAAGTTCGCTTTGAATACAGCGCACCCGATCGCCGTTGTCTGTTTCTCCGATAAGCGCTCGGCTGCCGCCGCAGCACTGCTCAACGCTGCCGGCTTCGCGGATGTCAGTATTCTGCGCGGTGGCATGAACGCCTGGCATCGAGACAGACTGCCGATCGTTCACGAACACCGCGCCACCATCAGCGGGAATTCGAAATGAACACGGTAATGGACCACGCACACACACTTGGCGCGCTCGCCGGTAACTTTGCCACGGGCCCGACGCTATGGTGAGAACGATGATGCAATGCGATTGAAGTTTCCACGCGCGTGACCGATACTCATGCCATGCGACAGCGTTTTTTCATCATCATGATCATGCTGATACTGCCCGTGCAGGGCAGCTTGGCGATGCTCGGCGAATTGTCGTTTCACGACGCTGGTGCTGGAATCGTCGGCTCCAGTGTGGCGGTTCGTGGCCATGTCGACACACAACATGGTGATGACACTCACGAAGGCACAGGCGGGTTTCATTGTTGTCATTTGACTGTGTCATTGGCCCCGCTACCACAGATGATCGTGCTCGCCTGGAGCACCTATCGTTTTTTTCCTGCGGCGCACGATGCAGTGCGCAACTTCCTGTTCCTGCCCACCATCGAACGACCTGACTGGCACGTTACACAGCACGTGTAACGTGTAGATAACAGGCCGGCCGTTCATGGCCGGAACGACAGTCGTCAATGACGCCTGTGCCTGTCTAAATCTTCACCGCGGATCCCCTCAACCGACAGGGAACCACCTGATGATCAGGTTATTCATAGTCTGTGTGCTGCTACTGTTCGCGCCCCCGCCGGGTCACACCGCCGATGCGCTACCAGCGCCGCTAAGTGCTGCCGAGTACAACACCGCGTTAACGTTCGAGGCTGCGCTCAAGCTCGCCGACAGTATTAATCCAGATCTGGCGGTGGCCCAGCGCCAGATCGATATTGCCGCCGGCATCAAGTTACAAGCGCAAACGCGACCGAACCCGGACTTAAGTTTTACTGGCGATTGGCTCGGCCAGCCACAGCGGGAATCCACACTTGCGTTGTCGCAAGAGATCGAACTCGGTGGCAAGCGCAGAGCGCGCATGAACTACGCCGCCCTCGGTCATGAGGTAGCAACTGCCGCTGCCGCTGCCGAAAGCGCGAACGTTAGAGCAAACGTCAGGCAGACGTTTTTCAGCGCGCTCGCCGCACAGGAACAAACACGCCTGAGCGCAGGATCGGTTGCACTGGCAACACGTGCGGCCAATGCCGCGCAACGCCAGATCAAGGCCGGACGACTGACACCGGTAGCACTGAGTCGCGCGCAGATCGCAGTATCCAATGCTGAGCTCGATCTGCTCGAAGCTGAGACTCAGCTCGCTGCGGCGCGCCAGCGCCTGCAGGCCGTATGCGGAGAAACCGTCGCCACGGCGACCCTAACCGGTGATTTGGCCACCCTGCCTGCGCTGCCCGAGCTCACCGCGCTGTTCGAGGCAATCGACCGCGCGCCCCAACTACAACAAGCACAGCGTGAAATCGAAAAAACCGAGGCCGGCATCGGCGTTGAGCACAGCCGCCGCATCGGTAATCTCACCCTCGGTGGTGGTGCCCGACGTCTCGCTCAGAACGGCAGCAACGCCGCCATTGTCACGCTCTCGATACCGCTGCCGATCTTCGACCGCAACCAAGGCAATCTCGCCGCTGCGTTCGCGACGCGCGATCAGGCGCTGGATCGTGAACGCGCGTTACGCACACGCTTGCAGCGCGAGATTGGCGAAGCCTACGCCCAATATCGAGGACGTCGACTGGCAGTAACTGCCATCAACGGCAATATTCTTCCGGCGGCTCAGCTTGCGCTGGATGCGACAAG
This sequence comes from Pseudomonadota bacterium, assembly GCA_043756885.1. Lineage (GTDB taxonomy): Bacteria > Pseudomonadota > Gammaproteobacteria > JADJYF01. The sequence goes on along the minus strand of JAYUQF010000605.1, from coordinate 14,826 downwards.
CAAAGCATTCGAATTAGGCCGCTTTGGCATCATCGACGTGCTCGACGCGCAAAAAACGCTATTCACCGCCCGCGTGCAGTATGCGCGGGCGCTTGCCGATGCCCACGCTGCTTACGCTGACATTGAACGCGCACTCGGCGGTATCACGGCCTCTGCAGCCGAAATAATTGATGGAGAGAGCGATGAACCTTAAACAAACGATCACGGTGGCAACGCTCCTCGTAGCCACCCTGGCAAGCGCGTGGCTTGTCCTTAATGCACCTGATACACCGAGCACCAACGATGAGCACGGATCAACAGGCCCCAAACTCGCTGGTAACAGTGTCGCGGCCCGCCATGGTGGTCGTGTTTTCACGACCGATAACTTCACCATCGAACTGGCGATCGCCGAAGACGGCATACCACCCGAATTTCGCGCTTATTTCTACACGGACAACACGCCCTTAGTACCCACCAGCGTCGAGATGGTGGTTGTACTATCGCGGCTCGGTCGTGAGCCCCAGCGCATCACCTTTGCGCTTGTTGATGACTACCTGCGTGGCAACGCTGAAATTGTCGAACCACACTCTTTCGACGTCGCCATCGACCTTACACACGCGGGCAAACGTTATACGTATAACTACGCTCAGACCGAAGGTCGCGCCAACATGCCGACTGACGTGCTCGAACGCAGCGGCATCCGACTCGCCAGGGCAGGTCCGGCACCCATTGCCATCACCAGTGAGTTGCTCGGTGAAGTACAACTGAACGAGGATCGCGTGGCGCATGTCGTGCCACCGATAGCCGCGATCGCACAATCCGTCGTTGCCCGTAGCGGCGACCGCGTCACCACCGGTCAGATACTGGCGGTACTCTCAAGCCAGACGCTGGCGCAGCAACGCAGTGCGCTGCTGAGTGCGCAAAAACGTCGTGACCTGGCCCGCACTATTGTGGCTCGCGAGCAGGCACTGTGGGACGCGCAGATCTCTGCCGAGCAGGATCTGATCCAGGCGCAAAACAGCGCGCAGGAAGCGGATATCGAAGTGGCAGGGCTTGAACAACAATTAGCAGCCTTAGGCGTGCCGAGCGTGCCTGGCGCAAGCCTGGCAACGTTCGAACTGCGCGCGCCGTTCGGCGGAACGATTATCGAAAAACATATCTCGCCGGGGGAGGCGCTGGACAGTGGCGCCTCGGCCTTCGTCCTCGCTGACCTGTCGACGGTGTGGATAGCAGCAACTGTCCCAACTCGCGAGCTGATACGCGTGCGCGCCGGAATGACTGCAACAGTCAGCGCTGACGCCAACGACAGACCCGCCAACGGTACGGTTGAGTACGTCAGCCCAATCATCAACGAAGAAGCCCGCACTGCTGCCGCACGCATCGTTCTCGACAACGCAGACGGACGCTGGCGTCCCGGATTACCGGTCCAGATCACGATCGTCAGCGAGCGTCTTGAGGTGTCGCTGGCAGTGGAGCGCGACGCCTTGCAGACCTTTCGCGATTGGACCGTGGTTTTTGGCCGTTACGGCGATGCGTTCGAAGCACGCCCGCTAACACTCGGTCGTGGGGATGCAACGATGGTCGAAGTCCTGAGTGGACTGCTGCCGGGCGAAACCTACGCAGCGAGCAATGGTTTTCTGATCAGAGCAGACATCGAAAAATCCGGAGCCAGTCATGACCACTGAAACGTCGCAGAAATATCCACACACGGCAGGCCGCGGGGCATTCCACCATGTTTGAAAGTCTGCTGCGCTTCTCGATCGATCAACGCTGGCTGATCATGCTGGCCACACTCGGCATGGCTGGCTTAGGCGTGCTGAGTTATCAACATCTGCCGATAGATGCGGTTCCGGACATCACCAATGTCCAGGTTCAAATCAACACTGAAGCGGCCGGTTATTCGCCACTCGAAGCCGAGCAACGGGTCACGTTCCCGATCGAGACCGTCATGGCCGGCTTACCGCGACTCGAACAGACTCGTTCAATCTCACGCTACGGGCTGTCGCAGGTGACTGTGATCTTCGAAGATGGCACGGACATCTATTTCGCCCGGCAACTGGTCAATGAACGGATCCGCGAGGCGCAGGCACGTTTGCCGGACGGCTTGCAGCCAAATCTAGGGCCGATAGCCACTGGCCTGGGCGAGATCTACATGTGGACGGTCGAAGCCCAACCTGATGCACGCAAAACGGACGGTACTCCCTATACACCGATGGATCTGCGCGAGATCCAGGACTGGATAATCAAACCCCAGTTACGCAATGTGCCCGGTGTTACCGAAATAAATACTATCGGTGGTTATGTCAAAGAATACGAAGTCGCGCCGGCGGCGGAGAAGCTGGTCGCTTACGGTTTGTCGATGGCCAATCTCATCGAAGCGCTCGAGCGCAATAACGCGAATGTAGGTGCCGGTTATATCGAAAAGCGCGGCGAACAATACCTGATCCGCGCACCCGGCCAGGTCGCAACGATGGCCGATATCGAAAACATCGTTCTGGGCGAAAACGACGGCGTGCCGGTTTACGTTCGCGACATCGCCACCGTGAGTCTCGGTAAAGGCCTGCGTACCGGTGCCGCAAGCGAAAATGGCGCCGAAGTTGTACTCGGTACGGTGTTCATGTTGATCGGCGAGAACAGTCGCACGGTTTCGCGCGACGTCGCTGCGCGCTTGAATGAAGTCAATCAGAGCCTGCCGACAGGTGTGCGGGCTAAAACGGTCTACGACCGCAGCATACTCGTCGATAAAGCCATTGCCACGGTGCGCAAGAACCTGACCGAAGGCGCCCTGCTGGTGATCGTGGTGCTGTTCATCTTTCTCGGCAATATTCGCGCCGCGCTGATCACCGCAGCGGTGATCCCGTTGGCCATGCTGTTCACGTTTTCCGGCATGGTATCGAACAAGGTCAGCGCCAATCTAATGAGCCTCGGTGCGCTCGATTTTGGCATTATCATCGACGGCGCGGTGGTCATTGTCGAAAACTGCATCCGCCGTCTTGCGCATGCGCGGACCCTCTCAGCACGGCCCTTGAACCAGACCGAGCGCTTTGCGGAAGTATTTGCTGCCGCGCGTGAAGCCCGCCGGCCGCTCATCTTCGGGCAGTTGATCATCATGGTTGTTTATCTGCCCATCTTCGCGCTCACCGGCGTGGAAGGGAAAATGTTCCACCCGATGGCATTCACTGTCGTCGCGGCACTGCTGGGTGCCATGATCCTGTCCGTTACGTTCATACCCGCAGCGGTCGCGCTATTTGTGCGCGGCGATGTCGTCGAGAAAGACAATATCGTGATGCGCATTGCGGTCGCAATCTACCGCCCGCTACTCGCGTACTCCTTGCGCAATAAAGTGCTCACGTTTACTGCTGCAGGATGCATTGTCGCGCTGAGTGTGCTGATATCAACGCGCCTGGGCAGCGAATTTGTGCCGAACCTTAACGAGGGCGATATTGCCCTACATGCCCTGCGTATACCGGGCACGAGCCTGACCCAGGCCCTGGCCATGCAGGGCGAACTGGAAACTGCGATCAAGTCTTTCCCGGAAGTTGAACGCGTGTTTGCCAAACTCGGTACTGCAGAAATCGCAACCGACCCGATGCCGCCCAACGTCGCCGACAACTTCGTGATGCTCAAACCACGCGCACAATGGCCCGGTCCGAGCCGCACGCGCGAGAGTCTGCTCGCTGCCCTGCAGGAACGCGTTCTGCGCATACCGGGCAACAACTACGAATTTACGCAGCCGATCCAAATGCGCTTCAACGAACTGATCTCCGGTGTGCGCAGCGACGTTGCTGTCAAGGTGTTCGGCGACGATATGGACGTGATGAACCCGACCGCGCGCGAGATCGCCGAAGTAATGGAGCAGATCCCGGGCGCGGCCGATGTCAAAGTCGAACAAACTACCGGACTGCCGATGCTGACGGTTAATATTGATCGCGCGCGTGTCGCACGTCTGGGTTTGAACATAGCAGACGTGCAGGACGCCGTCGCTATTGCGCTGGGTGGGCGCGAGGCGGGTGTGCTGTTCGATGGTGACCGGCGATTTTCTATCGTGGTACGACTGGCAGCGGATGTGCGCACCGACCTCGATGCCATCGCTCGTTTGCCGATACAACTGACCCGCGGGAAAATCACTGGCACACCGCGCGCGTTTATACGGCTCAATGATGTGGCCTCGCTGGACATCGCACCGGGGCCGAATCAGATCAGTCGCGAAAACGGCAAGCGGCGCGTGGTCGTGACGGCCAATGTACGCGGTCGCGACATCGGCTCGTTTGTTGGTGCGGCAACCACGAGTATTGCGACTAAGGTGAGCATCCCGCCGGGCTACTGGATTAGCTGGGGCGGTACATTCGAACAGTTGCAATCGGCGAGTGCACGATTGCGCATCGTTGTGCCGGTCGCCCTGCTGCTGGTCTTCACGCTGCTCTTCGCGATGTTCAACAACATCAAGGACGGCCTGCTGGTTTTTACCGGAATACCGTTTGCACTGACTGGCGGTGTGATCGCGCTGTGGTTACGTGATATTCCGCTGTCGATTTCAGCGGCCGTTGGCTTCATTGCGTTGTCCGGCGTCGCGGTACTCAATGGACTGGTCATGCTGGCATTCATCCGATCGTTACTGGAGGATGGTCGCAGCGTTGATGAGGCCGTCAGCGAAGGTGCGCTCGCGCGCCTGCGGCCAGTGCTGATGACAGCGCTGGTCGCTTCTCTCGGTTTTGTACCAATGGCGATTGCTACCGGTACCGGCGCCGAAGTGCAACGCCCGCTGGCGACCGTGGTCATCGGCGGGATCCTGTCCTCGACCTTGCTCACGCTGCTGGTGCTGCCGGCGCTTTACCAGACCTTCACGCGTGCTGCTGCCAGGCGCGTGATATAGCGGCACAGGCGCTCTAGCTCCTCGCGTTCGTCTGCCTCGCTCGCGACCCTGGCGTGTAAGGAGAAGCCGGCGGCTTTCGCCAGCGGGCTGTTGTCGTCTGCTGCCGCGGCTGCCGGCACCGTTTGCAAGTCAAAGGCCTTGCGCCCTGGTGGGGGCCCGAGCGCAATGCGGTAGGTAATCGAATGGCCCAATAGATCATCGAAGCCCGAGACGTCGGCCGAGTCCAGCGACAGAAAACTGTTCTCAACGTCCCGCACCAGCAGTCCTTGGCGTTCGAGTGCGCGGCCAACGCGCTTACTGATGCGCCATCAATCAATGTCAACGCGCCGGTCTGCGCTGTGGTGTGGTGGTAGCCGGCGGCTTTAATCAGATGACTTGCGATGGCGTGGCAGAGGGGTGTTCGAATTAGTTTTTGCTATCGTGGGGACGGCGCCCTAAGCCGCAAATGGCCGAACCCGCCTACCCCCGAAGCATCCGACGCACGCTGAAGCTGGCGCTCACCGATACCCCTATGGTCGCACTGCTCGGGCCGCGGCAGTCGGGCAAGAGCACCCTGGTCCGTGCACTCACGCCCGATCGCGCCTACATCACGCTGGACGAGGAGCCGATGCTGCGCACCGCCCGCGAGGATCCGGTCGGTTTTATCGCGGCGCGTCCTGCTTGCGTGACGCTCGACGAGGTTCAGCGCGCTCCCGGCTTGCTGCTTGCCATCAAGGCGTCTGTGGATCGCGACCGGCGTCCGGGTCGCTTTCTCCTCACGGGATCCGCCAATCTGTTGCTGTTGCCAAGAGTCGGGGATTCGCTTGCGGGCCGCATCGAATTAGTCCAACTGCATCCGCTGACCGAGTCGGAAAAGGAACGCCGGCCCGGCGCTTTGTTGCGCGACTTCCTTGCAGGGCACCTCGCCCCTCGCATCGCCGAAATTACGGCGGCGCCATCAGGCGATTTGCTCGAACGACCGCTGCGTGGCGGCTATCCCGAGGCGATATCGCGCCCGATTAGACGGGCGCGCCAGTGGCATCGGCAATATCTGCGCACCGTCCTCGAGCGGGACGTCGCCGATGTCGCGCGCGTGCGTGATGCCACTGAACTCGGCCGGTTGCTCGAGATCGTCGCGCTGCGCGGCGCCGGCCTTCTCAATCTTTCCGCTCTGGGTGGCGACCTGGGCATGCGCCGCGAGACCATCGATCAGTATCTGGGCGTTCTTGAGCGGCTGTTCCTGCTGCGGCGTTTACCAGCCTGGCACCGAAACGAAGCCAGGCGCTTGATCAAGATGCCCAAGATTCACTTGGCCGACAGCGGTCTCGTGGCGACCCTCGCCGGACTTGAAGCGGACGACTGGACGGCGCAGCGCCAGCGCTTCGGCCATCTGCTCGAAACTTTCGTCGTGCAGTAACTCATTGCCCAGGCCGCTTGGACCGAACCGGAACTGCGCTTCTGGCACTACCGCGACAAGGATCAGGTGGAGGTCGACCTGGTCATCACACTGGGCCGGACGACGTGGGGAGTGGAAGTGAAGAGCGCAGCAGCGGTAACGCCGGCGGACGGAAATGGCCTGCGCCGTCTCGCAGAGCAGTGCGGCGACGATTTTCAGGCCGCGATGATCACGTATGCGGGTGCCAGCACGCTCCCCACTGCGGATCAACGCGTGCTTGCGGTACCGCCTTCGGAACTGTGGACGCGATGAAAGTCACCGGTGTCAGAGCAGATGTCGCCTCGCCAGCTTTGTCCGGAGATCGAATGGTGTTCAACATCAAGGGCTGCGGCTATCGGCTGGTGGTCGCGATTCGATACAGGCAAAGAATCATGTACGTACGGTTCATCGGGACTCATCGCGAATACGACAAGAGCGACGTAGCAACCGTTTAAGAGGCGAGCCATGGAACTAAAGCCGATTCGAACCAGGAAGGACGATCAGGCCGCGCTGGAGGCGGTGCTGACTGCACTACCGCGCACTGCGCCAGGCAGTGTCATCGTGCAACACCTGCCAGAGAAACTCACCGCTGCATTTGCTGCGCGCCTCAACGCTCTGTGCATGCTCGAGGTCTTGGAGGCACAGGGCAATGAACGGGTGATCCCGGGTCGCGCCTTGATCGCGCCCGGTGGTCGTCACCTGTTGCTCAAGCGTAGCGGCGCCTACTATCACGTCGATGTCGTCGATGGCCCGTTGGTGAATCGCCACTGTCCTTCGGTCGACGTGCTGTTCCGCTCCGCAGCCAAGGTTGCAGGACGCAATGCCTTGGGGGTCATCATGACCGGCATGGGCGACGACGGTGCGACGGGGTTGAAAGAAATGCGTGATGCAGGCGCCAATACGCTGGCCCAGGACGAAGCGAGCTGCGTGGTATATGGCATGCCTAAAGAAGCGGTAAAACGCGGTGCGGTGGAACGCAGCGTACCGTTGCGACAGATCGCCGATGAGACCTACCGGTGCGCCTGGGCGCTCACGCAGCACGCGGCAAGCTGTCGATCGCGCTGACAATTTCGTAACACAGTGCAATAGTTGGCGCCGACACCTGCAGACGCAGCGCTTCGCGCGCCGCATAACCGAGCGTCTCATGTACTTCTAAACGTCGCCCGGCTTCAAGATCCTGCAATGCGGACATCCGATGGCTTGGGGCTTGAACCAGCATAGTGCGTCCGACCTCACGCAGCACTTCGATAGCAGATTCACGGTCCTGTGCATGGGCGACGCTCAACACCGGGATCGGCGATTGATCAACCAGTGTGATGCCACGCGCCTGTGCAAGCGCCACGGCCTCACTGACCAGCTTCACCGCGAGGGCCGCGAGTCGGGGGTTCTCGAGATACACACCGGTCGTGGTGCGTGCGATCACCGCGAGCGTGAACATCGCCAGCCAACCGGCGTACTTCGACCATTCCAGGGATTCAATATCATCAACGGCCGGTGTGATCACACCGGCGGCATTGATGGTGGCAGCGATGTCACTGGCGTGCGGGCCACAATAACCGGGCAGCGCGCCCAGCGGCATGCGCACATTGCGGGTGAAAGACACTTCACCGCTAGCCAGCAATTCGCCGCTGACATTAGCCATACAGCCGAGCACACGTTCACGGCCATATACCGCCGCCAATTGATCGTTTTTCATTACGCCATTGGCGACCGAGAACACCGCTGTCGCATCCAGCCTGGCGAGGGCCGTCAGAGCCTCGTCCATCTGATGAGTTTTAACGGTGTAGATCAGCACGCCTGGCGCTGTGATAGGCGCGCCGGGCTCGACCACGGTACAGGCCAAATCAAAATCACGCAGACCACGTACACGTAATCCTGCAGTTGCAATCTGACCAGCGCGCGCACCGCGCGCAACCATGGTGACCCTATGCCCGTCGGCGATCAGATGAGCGCCAAGTATCGTACCTAGCGCGCCGGCGCCAACGATGGTGAACTGCATGATGTGGATGCTCCGCTGTCGGTAATCCCCGAGAGTATACGAAGCTCACCGTGCGAAGGGGCTGACGTGGCAAACTTTGCCCCCGCATCCGCGGGTGCCGCTCCCGCACTCGACGCCGTATAGGAGGTTTGCTATGCAGCGACGCAATTTTCTGAACCTGCTGGGTGTCGTGGTAACGGGTTTTGCCGCAAGGGCACGCGCGGCCAAACACAAGGGATCCGCAACAGCCTTCAGCAAAAAACGCGTGGTGGTGATAGGTGCCGGGCTGGCTGGCCTTACCGCTGCGCGGGCGCTGCAATTGGCAGGACATGAAGTGCTTGTACTGGAGGCTCGCGATCGGACTGGTGGCCGGATCTGGACCAGCGCCCGCTGGCCCGATAAACCACTCGATTTAGGCGCATCGTGGATCCATGGTGTCAAGGGCAATCCCTTAACCGATTTAGCAGACCAGATTGGAGCCGTTCGTTGCAGAACCAGTTATGACCGGGCAATGCTTTACAACAGCGATGGACATGCACTCTCGGCAGCACAAGCGCAGCATATAGATGCGTTGAGGACGCAGATATTCATGGCGCTGAGCGCGGCACAGAAGCGCGATGCGGACGCCGCTATCGGGAGTGTGATTGCCCCTTTGATGCGCCAATTTTCAGGATCTGCAGAGTCGCGCCGATTTATCAATTTTATTCTCAACACTGAACTTGAGCAGGAATATGCCGGCAGTGTCGCAACGCTTTCGGCGCAGTGGTTTGACCATCACAAAGAATTTCAAGGCGGCGATGTCTTTTTCGCGCAAGGATTTCAAGTCATCACCGCCTTTCTGGCCCGCACCTTGGCTATTGAACTTGGGCAAGTGGTGAAAGAGATCCAGTGGCGTCAATCGCCGGTGCGCGTGCTCACGGCACAAACCTCGTTCATGGCCGACTACGTTGTAGTAACACTACCGCTCGGCGTGTTGCAGGCGAAACATGTGCGTTTCGTCCCCGCTCTACCGCACGCCAAACAAACTGCGGTCGCTCGGCTGGGCATGGGCGTGCTGAACAAATGTTATCTGCGCTTTCCCGAAATTTATTGGCGCGCAGATGTCGATTGGTTGGAATATATCTCGACCTCACCCGGGCAATGGACTGTGTGGGTAAGTTTCGCGCGAGCCGCCAACATGCCTATCCTGTTGGGATTTAGTGCCGCCGATGAGGGCAAAAAAATTGAGGCTTGGTCGGATCAGACAATCGTCGCGAGTGCCATGCGCACGCTCCGGAAAATCTACGGCACCGGCATTCCAGAACCGATTGATTATCAGATAACACGCTGGGCCACCGACCCGTTTGCTCTCGGGTCCTATTCTTACAATCCGCTTGGCATCGCGGCGGATACACGCAAGCTGCTGGCAGCGCCCTTGGAGCGTCGAGTGTTTTTTGCGGGTGAAGCCACGGAGCATGACTACTTCGGCACCGCACACGGCGCTTATCTTTCTGGGCTGCGCGCGGCCCACAAAATCCTCGCGCTATAAGGGCCACGGACAAACAGATGTTCCACTCTTGATCTGAGGGACGCCAGCTGCCTGCGACGTCGCGCATGACAAGCCACCTCTAATCACCGACTATTCAGATATCTTTTTTTCATCCGGAGGACAAAAAAAAATGGCGACAAAACTCGGCTTGGCGCAAGCGCGCGAGATTGTGGACATGATGCTCGCAGAAGCGGAAAAACGCGGCATTAAGTTCGCGGCCGCAGTGGTTGACGCCGGCGGCGATCTCATTGCCTTGGGGCGCATGGATGGCGCTTCGGCTTTGAATGCGCGCATGAGCTACAACAAGGCCTACACGGCAACCAAGTGGCAAATGGACACGCGGATATTGAAAACCCGATTGTTCGATATGTCGCTCGGCGATGAGCGCCGCGAAATCACCTGGTTCTGTGATCCCCTGTACACGCCCGTGTGGGGCGGCATTGTGTTACGCAACAAGGACGGCGTGATGTTGGGTGCGCTCGGGGAAAGTGGTGGCACCTACCAGCAGGACGAAGAGATTGGACAGATTGCCGCGCAGGCTTTTCACCAGAAGTAATCGGGCACGTGGGTGGTGCCACGCACAGCCTGGCAGGTGTTCTTCAGGTGAACACCACACGCGGAAAATAAAACGACACCACCCAGTTTGGCATGTCGACGATTTCACTGATGCGCAGGTCGCCGCATACCGAGCACAGCATGTAAGCATCGATCGGTGCCAGCGCGTGTTGAGCGGCCAGCAGATCGATCATAGCGGCCAGAGCCTCGCGCGCCGCGGTCATCAAGTCGGGCCCGATGCCGGTAGTCACCTCATATCCCGCGCTGTCGAGATGGCGTGACACGGGGCCAGGGGTGGTGAAGCGTGGCGTTTTCAGTGGCGCGTGTTTGATCAATTCGAACTTCGCGGCGATAGCGCACGCGGTTTCGATGGCTGTGCCGCAGATCTCGCCGTCCCCTTGCGCGGCGTGGGCATCGCCGATACTGAACAAACCACCGCTTACTTCGACCGGCAAGTAAAGCTCTACACCAGCGGCGAGATCGCGTATGTCCATATTGCCGCCGACACGGCGCGGCGGCACGATGGAATGCTGACCCGCTGCGGCTGGTGCCAGGCCTAAAGTGCCGCACATCGGCTTCAGCGGCACACGCCCACCGGGGCCATAAAGCGCCGGCGCGCGGGCCGTTGTGTCGTAGTGCCAATGATGCAGGTGCGGAGTTGGAAATTGATCGGCGAGCAGACCGAAGCCTGGAATATTACCGGTCCAACCCCACCCCGACGGCGTAAAAGCGAGCAAGGTGATCTTGATGGCATCGCCGGGCTCGGCGCCGTCGATATATACCGGCCCCACCACGGGATTAACCCGTGCGAAGTCGAGTTGCAGGAGTGCATCGGCAGTCGACTGCGGAGTCAGTTGCCCATCGGCAGCATCAAGCGTGTGAAACTCAATCGACTCGCCGGGTGTTATGTGCAGGACAGGTGCGTTGGCGTTGTTCCAGCCGTGATGGCCCTGCGCGTGGTGGATCGTGTGCTGGCATTTCATTGTGGCATCGTGCGCCTCGGCAGTTGTAGTGTTGCCCCTCTCCCCGCGTGCAGGGAGAGGAACAGATATTCTGGTAGGTCCAAATTTATGCGGACCTACCAGAAGATCACAGCTTCGCGATCAAAGCGCTCGCGTTCTCTTCTATGACCTGCTTGTATTCCGCTGCGCTCGCTGCAAACGAGCCGATGATGACTTGATCAACGCCAATGTCGGCGAAGCGTTTAACTTCGTCTAAAGTCACTGGCACACCAATACCGGGGGAGACTGCATAGTGCAGCTTACTGGCGTCGCGACCAGCGGCGTCGGCATAACGTTTGATGTTGGCCATATGGGTTTTGGCGGTTGCGGGCGTCACATTCACACCCCACCAACCATCACCCACTTCGCCCACACGCCGCAAGGCCGGCTCACTTTCGCCACCGAAAATGATCGGCGGATGGGGCTTCTGCACCGGTTTCGGAAACGAGCGCACTGGTTCGAAGCGCACGAACTCGCCCTGATGCGCGCTCTCGGCTTGGGTCCACACTTTCTTCATTGCAGCAAGGTAGTCGCGAGTGCGTTCAGCGCGTTTTGGCCACGACACTTCCAGCGCATCAAACTCTTCTCGCAGCCAGCCTATGCCGACACCGAAGTCAAAACGTCCGCCCGACAACTTGTCGAGACTCGCCACCTCTTTTGCCAGGGTCAACGGCTGACGCTCGGGGACCAGACAAATGCCCGTGCCCAAGCGGATTTTGCTGGTCACAGCGGCAGCGTAAGTCAGGGCCAGAAACGGATCGAGAATATCAATTTCCAGCGTCTCAAACGGCATTCGTCCGTTTTGTGTATAGGGATAGGTGGAAGCGTACTTCTCAATCAGCACGATGTGCTCGGGCGCCCACAAGGAGTGGTACCCGCAGGCCTCCGTGCTGGTGGCTATTTGTTTGATAACGTCAGGATCTGCGGCGATGCCGATACCAACAGCAAAAAATCCAATTTTCATAATGTTTCCTCGTGGGGTTTTGTGCGCAGCAGTTAAGTGATGCGTGGTTATTTTTTTGCGCTTGTTACCGCAGTGCGGGCTTGTTGGCGAATGTAATGCAGGAGGCCTTCAATGTCGGCATCATTCAAATCGCGAAAGCGCGGCATGCCGTTAACAAGCAGGGCGCCCTCAACAACCACACCCTTCAATGCGGCATGGGTAGTCGCGAGCGGCGACTCGCGCAGGTCCGGTGCTAAGCCACCCGACACCACACCACCACCGTGACACAGCACGCAGGCATGAGAATAGAGCGTTTTGCCGTGTGCCACTTTCGCGTTATCAACCTTGAAGTCTGCCGGGTCGAGTGGCTGGGCAAATGCCGGCGGCGGTGAAGCCGGCACCGGCTGTTTGCCATCCAGGGTAAAGGTAAACAAACGACGCGGATGCACTTTATATTTCCAGCCATGCTGAGCGGCCAACGTGCCGGCAATCAAACCCCCGCCACCCCAACCCACCAGCAGCGAAACATATTGTTTGCCGTCGACGGCATAGGTGATGGGTGCCGAAGAAATGCCAAGACCGAGATTTTTCGACCACAACTGCTCGCCGCTGGTCGCGTCGTAGGCAACAAACTCGCCATCGGCGCGGCCCTGCATCACCAGATTGCCCTTGGTGGTCATGGTGCCCGGGTTCCAGTTCGGCGGTAGTTTGTGCTGCCAGACCTTCTTCTGCTTGACCGCATCCCACGCCACCAGAAAAGCGCCGCTATAGTCTGCGGGGGTGTCGTCGGTACCAAATTCAACACCGGGATCAATTTGAAAATGGGGCGACTGCCATTTGGCGATGTCCATGCCCGTGTCTTTAAACACACCAGGCATCTCGATGGTCGGAATATAGGTCAGGCCGGTAATGGGGTTGTAGGACATCGGATGCCAGCTGTGCACACCGAAAGTACTCGGCCACACGGTTTCTTCGCCGTCTTCGTACCGTGCACCCTTGATTTCCACCGGGCGCCCGGTCTTCAAATCAACGTGAGAAGCCCACGTCACCTTGCCAAATTTTTCTGCTGACAAGAGTTCGCCGTTGGCGCGATTGATGACGTAAAAAAAGCCATTTTTGGGCGCGTGCAATAAAGCTTTGACGGTCTGCCCACCGAGTTTCACGTCGGCCAGCACGATGTCCATATTGGAGTTGTAATCCCAGGTTTCGCCGGGTGTGGTCTGGTAATGCCACTTGTATTCACCAGTATCGGCGTCCAAGGCTACGATCGAACACAAGAACAGATTGTCGCCGCCGCCAGGGCTTCTGATCTTCTGGTTCCAGGGTGATCCGTTGCCGGTGCCGAGCAACACCTGGTTATAAACCGGGTCATAGGTAATGCCGTTCCAGGTATTGCCACCACCACCAAATTTCCACCAGTCGCCGGTCCAGGTCTTGGCCGCCATTTCCATGGCTTTGCTCTCGAAGCCGTCGGCCGGGTTACCCGGCACGATATAAAAGCGCCAGGCCTGTTTGCCGGTTTCGACGTCATACGCCGTGACATAACCACGCGCGGCTTCGTGTTCAGTTCCACCGTTACCGATGATGACCTTGTCGCGGAAAACTTTGGGTGCGCCGGTCACGTAGTAGGACTTACGCGGATCGATGGTCATGGTTTCCCACAGCGGTTTGCCGGTTTTGGCGTCGAGCCCGATCAGACGGCCATCGATGGTGGATATGATCAATTTGCCTTTATAAAAGGCCGGTCCACGATTGGTGTTCCACATGATGCGCAAACGATCGCCAGCATGCTCGATGACCTTGGGATCAAACACCCACAGCTGTTTACCGGTGCGAGCATCCACCGCATAAGTGCGGCTGTAGGTTGCGGTGAAATACAAGACCCCATCAACCGCGAGCGGGGTGCCAATCAACGAGCGTTCATCGGGCATCTCCATTACCCACGAGATACCCAGTTGTTTGACGTTAGCCGCGTTGATCTGATCAAGCGGGCTGTAGCGCTGCTCGCTGCTGTTGCGCCCGTAGGCCGCCCAGTTCGCGCCATCACCATCTTCGCTGAGATATTGGTCGTCGATAAGCGTATGGGCAGCTTGCGCCGCGCAGACTGCGAGCGTGACCACTGCGAGCAGTGCCCCGACAGATTTTTTCATCATCGTTACTCCCCCTTCTACTCTTGTTGTTCTGCGTCGTCTTGACCTCACAACACGGCTGACCGTGCTGGTGAAACCAAGCGTATGCCATTCTCGTCGGTGCATCGCTGGGGATCTACCGTCAGCTGAAATCCCTTGGCACCGTCAACAACAGGTCCATCGATCTTCGCGGTGATAACTTACCCGAAGGAGTAGGTAAAGAGCTGCGTGACAGCCGGTTCTGGTCACCCGCGGCTTTAAGAAGCGCGCACGGGAGGTAGTCGTGCGGAGCGGATTTGTATGTTCGCTATTAACGAGCATCACGTTTCTAGCTGGTAGAGGGGCGAGTCACCTCGTCCCCTCCCCATTGAGAACCCATCGTGCCCAATTCAGGCAATAGGCTCCTGACAGAAACCTTCACGTGAC
>JAYUQF010000604.1:0-2519 GCA_043756885.1 Pseudomonadota bacterium | reverse complement strand
GCACAAAAACCGTCAGATGACCCACTTTGTCGGCGATGGTCTGGATCACCTGGATACCGGTGGCACCGATGCCAACCACACCCACACGTTTGCCGGCGAGTTCAATCGGCTCTTTGGGCCAACGGGCGGTATGGAATACGCGGCCGGCGAAGGTTTCTTGACCGGCGAACATGTTTTCCATGGGCGCCGAGAGCATGCCGCTGCAGGAAATGAGGTACTGCGTGTCGATGGTCTGACCGGCTGCAGTTGTCACCAACCAACGGCCGCTGGTCTCGTTGAAGTGCGCAGCTTTGATAGTGGTGTCGAACTGGAAGTCCTTACGCAAGTCCAGGGTATCGGCAACGTAGTTCATCCAGCGCTCAATCTCCGGCTGGCCCGGGAAGCGCTCGCTCCAGCTCCAGTTTTTATACAGGGCTTCGTCAAACAGGTACTGGTAGATATAACTCTCAGAGTCGAACTTGGCGCCGGGATAACGATTCCAGTACCAGGTTCCACCAACGCCACTGGCGCTGTCGAATCCTTGGACATCGAAACCCTGGGCGCGCAGCTGATAAACCTGGTAGAGGCCGGCGACGCCGGCACCAATCACGGCGGCGTCCAAGCGCAATGGCGGGAGGGCGGGCGTGCTGTCATTCATCGGGATCTGTCCTCGCTGTTCTGGTTCGGATTGCGCAAATGGGGGCCCCGAAAATTATAGTGGCAGAGCCTACCAATTCGGGAATAAAACATTGATACGAAGCACCGGGACGGTTTAGATCGGCGGCGGGTGCCAATGCACAAAACGGGATCCGGGTGGCAGTTCTACTCCAATGGCCGATTTCGCCCCGTTTGTTACCGACCAAACAGCCACCACAGTTTTAACGCACGCGCCGATAGGCACCACCCGCCGCATGATGCCAGCCGTGATAAGGATGGCGAGCGAGTAATTGACGATCACGAAACAGCAAGACCAATACCGCACCGGCGGCGAAGCCACCCACATGGGCCCAGAACGCCACTCCCCCGCCCTGGGTGCCCAGCGCGCTGAAGCCGCCGATCATCTGCACCAGGAACCAGTAGCCCAACATCCAGAAAGCGGGGATGGCGAAGGTCGTGACGTAGAAGCCGAACCAGAACAGCATATGCACATTGACCCGTGGGTAAAGCACCACGTAGGCACCCATCACGCCACCGATCGCACCCGAGGCGCCGACCATCGGCACGCCGGCCGCCGGTGCCGCCGCCACCTGCAAAGCCGCTGCTGCGAGTCCGCACAGCAGATAGAACACCACAAACCGGCCATGGCCCATGGCGTCTTCAACGTTATTGCCGAAGATCCACATGAACCACATATTGCCAAGCAGATGCAGCCAGCCACCATGCAGGAACATATGGCTGATTAAGGTCGACCAATCCCCACCCGCATCGAGCACACAACGTAAACCGGGACCGAGATCCATGCCGGTACCGGCGGGCAGCAAACCCAGCAATTCACCGGGTACCAGGCCCAGGGTGCACACCGACTTGGCCAAAGCCGGTTGGCCACCAAAACCCTGCACCAGGCACCACACCGCGATGTTCAAACCAACGATCACCCAGTTTGCGTAGGGCGTCAGGATCTGGGGGTTGTCATCGCGGATGGGAAACATGCTGCGCGCCTAACGCAGAGCCGACTTGAGCACACCCCGCGCAGCGAGATCTGCAACCTGGGCCGCGCTATAACCGAGCAGTCCCTCCAGCACCTGGGCGTTGTGCTGGCCGAGCACGGGAGCCACAAGATCCGGCAATTGCGGCTGGGCCGAAAAGCGCAGCGGAAAGCCGGGAATGGCCAGCGGGCCCATGACCGGATCCTCAATCTGGCGCACCGTACCGCGCGCTTTGAAATAAGGATGGTGCAAGGCCTCGATCGGGCTCAGAACTGGCGCTGAGGGCACACGGTGAATTTCAAAATGCGCTAACACCGCATCGTTATCAGGGAAGCTTGCGAGCCAGGATTCGATCAGCGGGATCAATTCACCCTGATGAGCCGCGCGCACATCCGCCGCCGCAAATCGCGGGTCGTGCTCAAGCTCGGGCCTGCCCATGGCCGTGCAGAGATTTTTCCATTGTGGTTGCAAAGCGAGGATCACCAGATAACCACTGGGGCCTTTGAACGCACCAAACGGACATAACAGCTGATGATGATTGCCGGCACGCATGGGTACATAACTGCCGTGACTGAGAGTACTGGCCTGTAGAGAAATATCGTGCATATGAAACATGCAATCGATCATCGCGAGGTCTAACCATTGGCCTTCGCCGGTACGACCACGATGAAACAAAGCAAAGCCAATGGCCGAGAATGCATGCACTCCGCTGCCGGTATCGGCGATCCCGATCCCAACCGGCTGCGGTGGACCGTCAGCCGGGCCGGTCATGTGCATAAGCCCTGCAAAAGCCTGCGCGGCCCAGTCGTAGCCGGTTTTGTGGGACAGTGGACTCTCGCGTCCATAGGCCGACAGCGACGCCATGATGATGTCGGGTTTGATGGCTTTGAGATC
>JAYUQF010000603.1:0-6616 GCA_043756885.1 Pseudomonadota bacterium | reverse complement strand
GACCGACGACGTGAGCTTTCTTGGCCAACGCAGCGACCTGCGCGAGTTATTGTCAATATCGGACATCGCGTGTTCATTAACCACTGAGCCTGAGGCGTTTGGCCGCACCACCATCGAAGCTTTGAGTGTTGGCACGCCGGTGGTGGGTTATGACTACGGTGGCACCGGGGAGATCCTGCGCGGGCTCTATCCACCCGGGCTGGTTAAGCGCGGCGATATTCACGGGGTAGCAGATCGGATCGCCACTCTGCTGGCCACCCCGCAGGCAGTGCCGCGTTTACACCCCTATACCGTTGAGGCGCTGCAGCAGGCGACACTGGCGGTGTACTCGGAGGTGGCGCACTAGCCGTCACTCGCGAAGTGATAACCGAAGTTGTAGCGCAGGCAGCGTCGACAAACCGCGTTGATAAAATCAAGGTCGGCGCGGTTATAACTTGATAAGTGCTCATCACCCCCAATGCGCACCGCACCGGGCGGACGCTTGGGATCATCACGTTTGGCCATGGTCGATTTGTCTGACTGAGCAACACCATGGGCGAGGGCCGCTGCACTTAAGTTGAGTTGAAAATGACTGGCGATGCGGGTCAATTCGCCCAAGGTATTGAACTGCAGATCTTCATAACGCAACACCGTGATGCGTTGTGGCGCACGCGCTGCGGCGGCACCCCAGGCATTCATAAATCGCACCGTCCACCAGATATCGCTATTGTAGCGGCGGCCAGCAACGTCGCCGCGCAGATAGGTACTAAAATCTACGCCGTATCGCTGGCTCCACTTCACATAATTGGAAGCCAGTGAGGCACGCAGATCGCGCACCAGTACCAGATATCGCGGCAGACCCAAAAGCGCTTGGATGCGTTCGAATCGCAGCAGCGGGTGGGGCATGCTGTGACTGCTGATCAAGCGCGGCAGATTAGCGTAGATGACACGGTCGCGCGGACCACCGATAACATCGTTAGCATGGTTATAAGCCGGCGGTGGTGTGCCGTATTGGTAAGATAGGGCATTAGCGAGCATGAACTTCAGCCAATGGGTGCCCGACTGATGCATGCTCGCGATCTGTCCCTGGCAATGACGCTGGCTCAACAACGCAAAATTACCCAGGCCACGGCGCCAAGCGTGGAAATGAAAGCCAATGATCTGCTGGGATGAAACTATCATGGTGCGCGTCGAGCTGAGGGTGCCGGTGTTGTGAGCAGGATCCTGGTCATCAAACTGGGTGCGCTCGGCGATATTGTGATGGCCACGCCCTTACTTGCAGCCATTGCGCGCCATCATGCAACCGATCAGTTGGAGCTGCTGACTACACCGGCCTTCGCTCCCTTGTTCGCCGCTTGGCCTGACTATCGCGTGACCAGTCTGGCGCGCACGGGCTGGCATAATAATCTCACCGTGCTGCGGTTTCTGCGCAAAGCGCGCTTTGATCGCATCTACGATTTGCAAGCCAATGACCGCACTGCGCTGTGGTGTGCATTGTCGGGTACGCGTGAGCGGATCGGCAATCACAACCGGTTTCCCTACACCCATCATCCGGCCGACGCCTGGAGCGGCCAGTGCCATATCTTCGAACGCATGCGCGCGGTGCTGGCGAGTGTCGGCATCACCGATATCGCTGATCGACCGCACTTGCCGTGTGATGAACTCGCGCGGCACAAGGTTGGCAGCTGGCTCGCAGCGCACGGCTTGAATGACAAAGCGTTTGTATTGCTGCACGCGGGTGCCAGTAGCGGCCGGCCGGAAAAAATCTGGCCGCATTTTGGCGCGCTTGCGCAACGTTTACTGGCCGCAGGGCGCGGTGTGGTGTGGTTGGGCGCGACACCGGATCGCGCGCGCAATGATGAACTGGCCCGCTGCGGTGGTTTAAATGCGACCGACGCTTTCACACTTGCTGAGCTTGCCGAGCTTGGTCGGTATGCCGCTTGCGCTGTGACCAATGATTCGGGACCGATGCATGTGCTGTCGGCGGCGGGCATCCCGGTGTTCGGTTTATTTGGTCCCAGCGACTGGCGGCGCAATCATGCGCTGGGGCAGGCTGCACAGGTTATCGCCTGTGTGAATTACGAGCCGCGTTTTGCGGGCGCGCGCAGTGGTGATTGTCTTGCCTCGGTAAGTGTTGAGCTTGTGTGGTCACGCCTGGCTGCGCTGGGCCTGCTCGTTGACTAGCTCGGCATAAAGCGCGAGATACCGCGTAACCACGATGTCTGCGCTATAACGTTGTCGAAACAAGCTCAATGCTGTTTCGGCACGACGGCGCGCCGCATCGAAGTCAGCTAGCGTTTGTGCCATCGCCCGCGCGAGGGCGGGCGCCTCGTCGCGTGCCGCAAAACATGCACTGTGATCATCGAGGATCTCCAGAGGGCCCACGGTCGGCGTCGTTACAATCGGTATGCCCGAGGCCATCGCTTCCAGCACGACAATGCCGAAAGGCTCATCGTGGGAAGGCAATACGAACATATCTGCGTCCAACAGAAAGTGGGCGACGTTTTCAACCCAGCCGGGAAACTCGACGGCTTGCCCAAGATTCAAACTTTGGGCCAGGGTTTTCAGTCGCGCAGCCTCCGGGCCATCACCACCGATGATTAAGCGCGCGTCTACGCCGTTGCTGCGTAATTGCCCAAACGCCGTGAGTAAAGCTGCATAGCCCTTTTTGGGCACAAAACGCCCGGCGCTTTTGATGACCCACGGCGGCCCTGCCGTCTGCTTAACGGTGGACACTATCTGGATAGCGGAGAAGTTCGGGATCTGGTGGATAACTCGCGGATCGACGCCGTGAGCTCGCAGGTGGTCGGCTTGGGCCAGGGTGGTAGCTACGAGCGCGTCAATGTCGCGGTAGTACTTCACCTGCACCAGGTTGTGGGTTTTGGCCAGGGTTGGCAAACCGAGATCATGCGCAGCACGCCCACCCAGGCAGGCCGCGCGGGCAAGATGCGCTTGCACCACGTCTGGCGCAAAGCGCTCGAGGTGCAGTCGCAGCGTGCGACGCGCTAGGACATCCCAACTGCCATGGCAGCGCACGCTGACACATTCAATGTTGGGCTGGTCAGCGAGCAGCGGCAAAGCCGAGCCGCGTTTATCGCCGATCGCCAATAACGGGTGGCCACGTGCCGCGAGCGCAAGACTCAAGTCAACAAAGGATCGCTCCGCGCCACCGAAGCCTCTTGCCAACATGATCTGGGCGATACGCATTCAGAGCGTATCCGGTAGTTCGTTGAGCAAAGCCTCGAGCGCCAACCACACGCTCTGCGGCGTGAGTTGCGCGAGGTCATTGTACGGTGCTTGCACGATCCGTGAACGCGAGCCCCATGGCCGATAGCGCGCCGGGTCTCCTGGGCCAAACACGCTCAGTGTAGGAACACCCAGTGCAGCAGCGATGTGGCCCAGCCCCGAGTCGTTGCCAACAAATGCTTGTGCACATGCCAACACGGCCGCCGCTGTGCGTAGTTCGGTATTGCCCGTGGTGATCACATGGGGCAACGCATCGCTTGTGATGGCTTGGGCGTCGGCCAGGTCCTGGCCGGCACCGAGAATGATGGCCGCATCAAAACGCTTTGCTGCTAAGGCCAACAATCCTCGATAGTGTTCACGTGGCCATTTTTTTCCTGGCCAATTGGCACCAGGAGCTATCGCCAGCCAGCGCTTGCCGGGCAGATCTGCAAGTAACTCGCTGGCCAGCAAAAGATCCGCATCGCGAAGATATAGCCGACAGGGAGGTGGGGCACTGCGTGGAAACAGCGTTGTTAGCGCAGCGAAGTGCTCTTCCACCGCGTGTATGCCCACCGCACGGCGTCGTGGTTTGAACAGGCGCTGCTCAGCGCGCAGCAAATGCCCAACCATGGGGCCACGCAGGTCCACAACCAGTCGGTAACGGCGACAACGCAGTTCGCGCAGAAAGCGCAGACGCTCACACCATCCAGCGCGTTTATTGTAGAGAAAGATTTCGCCCACATAGGGCGCAGCAGCGAGTAATTGAGCAGAACGTGCGTCGGCAAAGAGATCAATGATGGTGTTCGGAAAGTGCGTCGCCAGCGCCTCCAGCACCGGCGTGGTCAGTACCACATCGCCGATATTGCTCAAGGTAACCACCAGCAGACGGGCCGGCTCTACGGGGCCGGGGAGATGGGAAGGCGGCGTCATTTGCCGATGCAGAAGCGGGAGAATATTTCTCCCAGCAAGGCTTCGCTGCCACCACCGCCAATTATCGAATGCATCGCGTCAGAGGCACGACGCAGGCACTCTGCGACGAGTTCCGGCGATTGGGTAGCGAGCGCCAGGGTAATCGGCGCAAGTTCAGCACTCGCGGTTGTTAAGGCGTCAAGATGGCGACTGCGTGCCACAAATTCACTTTCTTCGCTGGCTTCGACACCCAACAGTGCACCCATCGCTAGTGTCAACAGATCGACACCTGTGCCGTCGCGAGCCGCGATAAAAACGTGTTCCGCATCTGGTCGGGTGATACGCACAGCGGCTTGGCCAAGGGTATCAATTTTATTGTGGACGACTAATACGCGGGTGTTCGATAACGGCGGCTGGTCCAATGCCTTGAAATGCTCTGTCAACAAAAGCAGCGACGGATCCTCCGTCACCAGCAGGATCAGATCGGCTTCTTTCATCACCTGAATCGCGCGACGCATGCCCTCCTGCTCAAGCGGGTCTTGGGTCGTGCGCAAACCTGCCGTATCACTCAAACGCACCGGCACGTCGCAGATCAAGGTATCAACTTCAATGACGTCACGAGTTGTGCCGGGAATGGTGCTGACAATAGCTTTGTCGGCACGAGCGAGTCGATTGAGTAGCGTTGATTTGCCGACGTTGGGCGCACCAATGATGGCGACGTTTGCGCCGCTGTGAAGCCGCGCGCCCTGGCGTGCACTGCGCAGTAGAGCCTGGATTTGGTGACGATGGTCGGTGATTCGCGGGAATTCAAGGGTTGCGAGTGCATCGCCCGAGATGTCGTCCGGGAAATCGATAGCGCCTTCGAAAGTAACACGCGATATCACCAGGTTCTCGACGATAGCGTGAATACGGTTGGAGAATTCGCCTTGCAGGGTCCGCAAAGCTGAGCGCGCGGCGCGCAGCGATCGGCTTTCGATGAGATCGGCGACGGCTTCCGCCTGAGCAAGGTCGAGCTTGCCGTTGCGGAACGCGCGTTCGGAAAATTCCCCTGGACGTGCGAGGCGCGCGCCTACACTACACATTTCCTGCAGTAGCGCTTGCATCACCAGCGGATTGCCATGGGTATGGAATTCGCAAAGGTCTTCGCCAGTGAACGATGCCGGGCCGGGGAAATACAAGACAAGCCCGCTATCGATCATTTCGCCGTCGGCGTTTCGTATTGCTCTATGGCGTGCGACGCGAGCGGGCGGGATTTCACCAACGAGTGCTAGAAGTATTTTACGAACTGTGGGGCCAGACGCTCGCACGACACCTAAGGCACCGCGGCCGTGGGCGGTGGCAATGGCGGCGATGGTGTCGGTCGCCGTCACGCGCTGCGAACTCAGCTAGCTTTAGCCTCTACCGCGCGCGTGATCTGCCACTGTTGCGCGATAGACAGCATGTTGTTTACAAACCAGTAGAGCACTAGGCCGGCGGGAAAGAATGCAAAAAACACGGTAAACATAATGGGCATGAACTGCATAACTTTGGCCTGCATCGGGTCGATGGGGGCAGGATTAAGTTTTTGTTGTCCCCACATACTAATGCCCATAAGCAGCGGCAAAACGAAAAAGGGATCTTTCTCAGAGAGATCGTGAACCCACAGAATGAAGGGCGCCTGCCGCATCTCAACGCTTTCAAGCAGCACCCAATAGAGCGCGATGAACACCGGGATCTGTACAACGATGGGCAGACAACCGCCGAGCGGATTTATTTTCTCGTCTTTATATAGCTTCATCATCGCTTGATTGAGTTGCGCACGATCGGAGGCGAAGCGTTCGCGCAGAGCCAGCATACGCGGCTGGACGCGACGCATATTGGCCATTGATCGATATCCGGCAGCAGAAAGCGGGAAGAACATGATCTTCAAAAGCAAGGTTACGAGAATGATGGCATAGCCCCAATTGCCGGTTTTGTCATGGATGTAACGTAAGGTCATGAACAGGGGCTTAGCGATAAACCATAGCTGTCCGAAGTCCACGCTGAGTTCGAGACCCGGCGCGACTGTCGAAATAATGTCGTGGCGCTTGGGGCCAATATAAACGCGGCTGGATAAGGTCTGTTTGGTCGACGGGGGAACTGCGACTTCTGGCCCTTGGAAGCCGACGAGGTAGTGACTGTCGTCAAGGATCTTGGAGTAGTAGTGGTAAGGCACGTCAGCGGGCGGGATGAGCGCTGAGACAAAATAGTGCTGAATGATTCCGATCCAGGCGCTCGGTGCGCTGATAGCGATTGGGCTTTCTTTAATTTCTTTGAAATTGAATTTTGTGAAAGGTTTTTCCGGTGTAGACAGGGCAGGACCTGTAAAGGTGTAAACCATGCCACGCATTGAGGATTCATCGTTGCGCTTGAGCTGCTCGTATAGGTGGGCGCGCAATGGCTCGCTGCTGTTGTTGGTCACCTCGTGCTCGATGGTGATGATGTAGCTGCCGCGAGTAAGAATGATGCGTTTTTCGACCGTTAC
>JAYUQF010000602.1:0-6618 GCA_043756885.1 Pseudomonadota bacterium | reverse complement strand
TTGGATCTTCGCAGGGCGTCCTCGCTTCGTCATCGGCTGCGCTCCCACGCATCTAACACGAGCCGAATTATAGATTATTTTGTAAACACCCTCTAAGCAAGGATACTTTGCGGGAGCTACCGTGCAAGCGTCAGGATAGAGATTACGCGCTGAAAACTTGTGAACTATTGAAAAAGCGGCGACTTTGGTCGCACAAATACATGAGACCAGAGCAGAGTCTTCCTACGTCAGCATGATGATGAGAAAAAATTGACCGAGGTCAGGGTTGAGTCCGAGTATGGATGGTCCGTCGGTGGGTCCCTCGTGCACCGTGCTGAACCGATGATGCCTAGAACTAGTGCGCGTCCCGCCCGTCGAAACACCTCCCGCTGATACACAGCACGACACGACAGATCTACCAACGGAGCTGGCGATGTCGTGCAAAGCACCGAGTGCAAATCCGGTCAGAGCAGCAAAATCCGGGCAGATCGCGCCGCGGCTGCAAAACTTCGGGGCTGAAATTGAATTACACGCCTGTCGTGCACGAAAAAACGGAACCGACGAATATCAACCCGGTGGCCGCGCTTGAGGGCGCATTATTCCTTCAGAGAAATACTCAGCGCACCATCGTAAATTTCAATATTTTCTACCCCTTGCGCAAAACCCTGCCATATACCGGGGCTACCACCAAACTGCTGGACAAGATCGACGTTTTTTAAGTTGCCAAGCCAGGCATTGGGAACAGGCACGCCCATGACGCTGACCCCGCGTACGATCACGACCGGCTGTTTATCGCGATAACTAAGCTCAAGTCCCGCGCTAACCCGGATAGTCTTGCCACCGAGGATAGGAATGTCCGGATCAACGGGTATCAGAATCTTTGCGCTGGCGAGGTTAGCCGAGAGATCAACGGCGAAGCGTTTGGCAAGCTCGGCATTGCTTGCCAGCAACGCATTCAGTTCTCGCTCGTCCAACTTGATATTGCGGTTGGCGGCGTCTTCTGAGTAGGGTTCGGGGATGAGTCTGCCCGTCGCATCGAATTGATCGGGGGCGCGTTTGGCGTCCGGCAGTAAGTCTTGGGGGTTCAGCCCCACTCTCAGCAGCTTCTGGTCGAGCGCGCGCTGTTCTTTCGTCGACAGGGCCACCGGTTGGAAGTCTCGTGCATACAGGTAGGCGCGTATGATCCAATAGCTGGCGCCGACGGTGACTATAATCGCCAACACCACGCAAGCCAGCACCTGCAGCCCCGAAAACCCGCGGTTGGGCGCTGCTTGAATCTCATCCATGGTATGTAGCCCGCCACTGTGTGTGATTGCGGCGCCAGTATAACGGGATGCCGTGAGCTTAGGTCTGAGGCTTGTTATCGCGGACCAGGTCCGGCCAGGGGCTCAGGGGAGACCGCAGCGCTGACGGTCGCAGCACGACAGGGGCATCACACCTGTGCTGGCCAGCCGCCATAGCAACGTTATTCAGGCGCTCACCATGGTGGCTTCGATGTCGCTGCTGATCAGTTCCAATACCGTGCCGTCGGGGTCTTTGAAGCACAGCACCCCGATTTTTGATCCCCGTGGACCGTCGAACATATTCAGCGGTGCGACAAACTCGACATTGAGTGTTTTGAGTTCTTCATAAACGGCGCTTATGTCATCCACGAGGAACGCGATACGGCAGATGCCAATATTATTTAGGCTCGCGTAGGGCTGGCCTTGCGGGGGTGGGTCAACAAACTGCACGAGGTCCAGCACCGGCGCTTGCGGATCTTTGCCCAGCCGCATGAACACACCGCGCAATTGTTTTACCGGTAAACCGAGCGCGACACCGATGCCAGGGGTGCCACCACCGAGCATAAAGTCCCCGACCTTCTTAAAGCCGATGCTTTCATAAAAGCGGATTGACCGTTCCATGTCGCTGACGCAGATATTGACGTGAAAAAAGCGTTTGAACATGGCTGATGTCTCCTGCTTTGCGGTGGGTGTTGTACTGTGGTCTGAGTAACGAGTCGACATCGTTTTGTGACCCACTGCAGGCCACAGCCAATCTGTTGCAGCCCGTACGTTGTTAGATGTCTGATCCCACCACCGGTAGGAGGCGGGATCACGAGGCCAGCGTGGATTTATTTGAGTTCGAGCCCCGCCATGTCGCCTTTTGCCAGCCACTCGCGCAGCATCGCATAGAAGGCTACACCCCCGGCGGCGTAGTGACCCTGCAGGAAGCCATCGTTGCCATTCACCGTGCCCTCACTGTTGTAGTAACCGGGGGTGCAGCTATTGAGGTAGTCAGTCATCTGGTCCGGTTCATTGACCAGCGTTACCCAGTCAGCTTCGGCTTGTTTGCTTGCTTCGATAACTTTTGCCTGGCGAGTG
This sequence comes from Pseudomonadota bacterium, assembly GCA_043756885.1. Classification (GTDB taxonomy): domain Bacteria; phylum Pseudomonadota; class Gammaproteobacteria; genus JADJYF01. The sequence goes on along the minus strand of JAYUQF010000602.1, from coordinate 4,276 downwards.
CCAGCCTCAGCTATGATCGCCGTGATGTGTTGCGCTTGATTGTCGAGCATATAGGTGAAATTCGGCACGGCGCCGGTCTGGGTGAAGCCCATATGGAAACAATTCGGGAATCCGTGGCTATGAATGCCGTGAAAGGTGCGCATGCCACGCGCCCAGTGTGTGGCCAGCGAGAGTCCATCACGACCAAATACTTCCAGCTCCGCTTGCTTGGTGTAAGTCGTGCGGCCCACTTCGAAGCCCGTTGCGAAGATGATGCAGTCGACCTCGTATTCGACGCCGTTCACCACCAGGCCCTTTTCAGTCACACGTTCCACACCGCGCCCTTGTGTATCGACCAGGGTAACGTTGGCGCGGTTGAAGGCCGGCAGGAAATCGTCGTTGAAAGTCGGGCGTTTGCACCAGGGCCGATACCAGGGTTTGAGCGCTTCGGCCACGGCTGGATTTTTAATCGTTGCGTCAACCCGGGCGCGGGTTTTGTTCATTTTTTTGAAGTCAGCAATTTCGGCGAGCAGCGTCATTTCTTCGCCGGACATATCTGCGCCGTCGTGGCCCACTAGCAATTCACCCAGTGCCGTGAATAACTCCGTCCAGCCATCGTCAACGTCGTTACTTTCCTGAGGAATGCCGGACATCAGACAGGAAAAATTATGATTGCGCGCAGACTGCCAGCCCGGTTGTAAGGACTTTGCCCAATCGAGGTCGGTTGGGCGATTGCGCCGTTCGTCGACCGCCGATGGTGTGCGCTGAAAGACATATAAATGTTTCGCACCTTGCGCAACATGGGGCACACACTGGATGGCCGTAGCACCAGTGCCGATCACGGCCACACGTTTATCGCCGAGTTTGTTCAGACCACCAGTGGTGTCGCCGCCCGTGTAGTCATAGTCCCAGCGGCTGGTGTGGAACATATGCCCCTTAAACGACTCGATGCCGGGCATGCCCGGCAGCTTGGGCCGATTCAGGGAGCCGCTGGACATCACCACATACTTGGCACGGAAGACGTCGTTACGATCTGTTCGTACCAGCCAGTGGCCTTGGTCTTCATTCCAGCGCAGATCACGGACTTGAGTTTGAAAACACGCGCGAGAATAAAGATCAAAATGTTTGCCAATGCGCTGCGCATGTTCATAGATCTCGGGCTCGAAGGAATATTTTTCTTTTGGCACATAACCGGTCTCTTCGAGCAACGGCAAGTAGACATAAGATTCGATGTCACACTGCGCACCGGGATAACGATTCCAGTACCAGGTTCCACCAAAATCGCCAGCCTTCTCGATGATACGAAAATTGCTGATACCGGCTTCCTTGAGCCGCGCACTCATCAACATGCCACCGAAGCCGCCGCCGAGAATGGCGACTTCGATATCTTCGTCCAAGCCTTCGCGGACGATCTTCTGCGCGATATAAGGATCGTCTTTGTAACGATCGAACGAACCCTCGATGTCTTTATACTGCGAGACACCTTCAGCACGCAGACGCTTTTTCCGCTCGGCGTCATATTTGCGACGTAACGCTTGTGGGTCGAAACCGAGTTCTTCAATGCTCGGCACCCGCAAGCGGGTCTGGTCGAAAGGTGTGGGCTGTGACATGGCATTCTCCGAAGGTGGCGTGGTAATCATAGGGTGAGCCGAAGCTACGGGCGCAACGACCGACGCGTCAAGATAAACAACCAGCAGATGAACCGAATAGTGGGCGACTAGCGGGATAGGGCAGGTCTATCGCTCCTCTATTGAGATAGACACCCACGCCAGTGGTTACGCCAGCGCGTGGTTGTGTTTGGCGCAGTTCTATCCGGGCCGCCAACGTCGCAGAAGACTTGTTCGCGCCGGTGTTCTACAGCACCATCCCTAACCACGCCGTCACCGGGTGTTAACCAGCAGGACATTGCCATGACCGATGCCAAACCCGATCACGTACTGACCATTGATGCCGATGGGCATATTCTCGAGCCGCGTAATACCTGGATCGACTACATCACACTGAAGTATCGTGATCGCGCCATTCGCATTGATCGTGATGCGGTCGGCCATGAAGTTTTATTGATCGATGGCAAGTCGCTCGAAGCGGTGCACGGTCGCCTCGCCGCTTTTGGTGGGGTGGAAATGGATCCAACGCCGTTGTTTGATACCGGCCGTTATGATTACGAATACGGTTGTCCGCCCGGCAGTTACGATCCCAAAGCGCGCCTTGTGGTATTGGATGAAGAGGGCATTGATATTGCGCTGTTGTATCCAACCATTGGTATCAGCTGGGAAGGACACGTGCAGGATCCTGCACTGGCCCACGCGTATACCGAGGCCTACAACCGCTGGCTGGTGGACTTTTGCAGTCACGATCCGAAGCGCCTGGTGCCCATTGCGCACCTCAATCTGCTCGATGTAGATCTGGCGGTCAAAGAGATGCGCCGCGCCCATGCCGCAGGCTGTCGTGGCATTTATATCTCACCGGATATGTTTGCCCGTGGCCGCAAACGTTTTGACCACCCCTCGCTCGATCCATTCTGGGCCACCGCCCAGGAACTCGACTTGCCCGTTGCTTTCCATGTCGTGGTACGGGATCAACCGACGACCAGCTACGCCGATCCACTCTCCGACGAAGAAGGCGCGCGCTTTGGGTTGTTCAGCTTTGCCTTCCTCGCCATTGATGTCATGGCCGGGTTTACCGAGTTGTTGACTATCGGTGTGCTGGAACGCTTCCCACGGCTGAAAGTCACGGTGCTCGAAGCCGGCGCAAACTGGATCTCCGCGTGGCTCGACCGACTCGACCATAAATTTGAGGTCATGCATGCCAGCACCATTCTGAAGATGAAGCCGAGCGATTATTTCAGGCGCCAGTGCCTGGTATCGGCCGATCCCGACGAGACCATCACCGCCGACATCGTGCGCCATATGGGCGCCGAGTATTTTGTCTGGGCTTCTGATTATCCGCATATCGATGCGTCGATGGGCGTGGTGCGCGAAATGCGCAAGCGCTTGGCGCCATTGCCGCTGGCGGACCAGCGCAAAGTGCTGGGTGAAAACGCGGCGCGCTTTTATGGCCTGTCGCTTTGACGGCGTGGCGCGCGGCAGGATGGTAGTCAAAGGGGCACTGCCCGCCACCTGACAGGCGGGCGAAAAACTACTGCGCTCGGCGCATTGCGTGCCGGGGGACACCAAACTGCTATCGCCAGCGACGTTTTTCACCCGCCTGCTTACCCCTAAGGGTGCACGCGGAACTGGCAGCACATAGTTCTCCGGAGCCCCTAAATCTCTGAATAACCACCGCCACCCGTCATGGGGGGGCTGGCTTTCCTCGCCGTGTACGTCAGGATATGCCTCTGGTACGTACACAACAGGAGAGAGAAAAAATGTTTTCCCACATCATGGTCGGCAGCAGCAACATCGCAAGTGCCAAAACCTTTTACGACGCGCTGTTAGGTGCATTGGGCGCGAAGCCCGGCAATACCGACGACAAGGGGCGTCTTATCTATATGCATGGCGGTGGACTATTCCTCGTAACGCCACCGATCGACGGCAAAGCCGCGACGGGCGCCAACGGCGGCACTATCGGTTTTGCCTGTGATTCACCGGCCCAGGTTGATGCCTGGCACGCCGCCGGGCTCGCCCACGGTGGCGCCGCCATTGAAGACCCACCGGGTGTGCGCGAGGGTGGTTTTGGCAAGCTCTACCTGGCCTATCTGCGTGATGGCGCCGGTAACAAGCTGTGCGCTTTGCACCGCATGACCTGAGTTATAACCACGCTAGCGTTGCTCATGTGACGAGCGGCGCGGACTTGGTTTGGTCAGCGCTCGCGCTCAAACGCCCGCTGTGAAGGCCTGAACCCTTCTGCGCCGGGCGGTCCCTCGGGGACAGATCTCGCGATCTGTCCCCTGCTTGTTTTGGATATCGACTGCGTTGAATAGAAACTCTGAGCCCTTACTGACACCGCAGTTTGTCCTGCTGCTGGTGACGACGGCGATCGTCGGCCTGTCGTTTTCCACCTACTTCCTGCTACCGAAGTATTACGCCCTCGAACTCGCCGCCGACGCCGCCACTATCGGCGGGCTGAGCGGGGTGTCTTTGTTTGCTTCGGTGCTGTGCATGCCGATGGTTGGGGTGCTTATTGACCGCCACGGACGCCGACTGTTTGTTTGGATGGGGGCGTTGCTGTTTGCTGTGGCGTGTGCGGGCTTCTTTTTTGTTGATCGCGTCGGGCCCTTGTTATGGGGTCTGCGTGTATTGCAAGGCCTGGCGTGGCCGCTTTTTTACCTGGGTTTGTCGACTCTGGCGACCGACAT
>JAYUQF010000601.1:0-6632 GCA_043756885.1 Pseudomonadota bacterium | reverse complement strand
GCGATACTGGAGAACAGCCACCGCTGCCAGCCGCCAGCATCATTGAGCAGACTGAACGCTGCGCCGGTGTTGTGCAGGAGTGTCCAATTAAAGCCTGGTAAAACAGCCCGTGGGACGCCGTAAATCAGATAACTGCTGGCGACCATTTTAGTAAGCTGGTCGAGGATGCTTACCAGCGCCGCTAAGACCAGCCATGGCCACACTTGAGTCTGCCTATCGCGCAAAGGACAAAACTCTGCGCGCAGATTCACAGTCGCGCCCGATCTGCTCAGCCATCGCCGCAAACGAGTCAAACTTGATGTCGTCACGAATCTTGTCGATAAACTCTATGCCGACATATTGACCATAACACTCGGCGTCGTAGTCGAAGATATGTACTTCAAGTACAAAACGCGGGTCATCGATGGTGGGACGCGAACCAACGTAACCAACGCCGGGCCGTGGCTGGGCTCCCAGACCATGAACCTTGACGGCAAAAATCCCCGCGATCGGACTTTTGCGGCGGTGGAGATCCAGATTGATAGTCGGGAAGCCCCATTCTCGGCCGCGCTTGTGGCCGTGCACCACACGCCCTTCGATACAGTACGGATGGCCGAGCATGCGTATCGCTTCGTGGTAATAACCGTGCAGTAACAGATCTCGCACATAGGTACTGCTGATCCGTTTTCCTATAAACAGGAAGGGTACGGTCTGCTCCATGACAAAATCATGCCGCTCAGCAAGCTCCTGCAAAAGCGCAAAATCGCCACCACGACCGCTTCCGAACCGAAAGTCATCGCCAATGATCAGTGCCCGAATGCCCAGTTTGCGCACCAGCAACTCACCCACAAAACGGTCGGGCGGCATCGCAGCCAGCTCACGGGTGAAGCGCAGTACCAGCAAACGCTCGACACCTCGTTCTGCGAGCAGATGGAATTTTTCCCGCAGCCGAGTCAGGCGGGCGGGCACCCGTCCGCGAGCGAAGAATTCCGCAGGCTGAGGCTCGAACACCACCACCATACTCGGCACTCTGCGTTCTGCGCCCAAGCGCTTGAGACGCTTGATGATCTCGCTATGTCCGAGATGCACACCGTCAAAGTTGCCGATGGTTGCGACACAACCGAAGTGCTCAGGCCGGATATTGTGAATTCCGCGGATTAGTTGCATGTGTGGCGGATAAAAACCTGACGTGGAAGCCGCGCTGATAACGCCCCAATTATACGACGTGCTCGCGCGTCGCCATATCGCGAAAGCGCAAACCGCATAACCACAGCGTACTAAAGTAGACCACGGCGCCTGCGACCATCGCCAAGCTGAGTCGCAAGGCTCGGGCGCCCATGGTCCAGGTCTGCCATTGGTCCAGCGGTGTGACACATGACCACAGCAGTACGCCCATCACGAGGCTCGCTACGCTTATCTGCAGCAGCAGGCGCCGCCATCCGCGCCCCGCTCGATAAATGCCGCTGCGGCGCAGGGCTGAATAAAGCATCCAGGAATTGATACATGCACCCAACGACGTGGCTAACGCCAAACCGACGTGTTTCAACGGATAAACCAGCATGAGATTGAGGACGCTGGAAGACACCAACGAAATGATGCCGATGCGAACCGGCGTGCGCACATCCTGCCGAGCGTAGAAGGCTGGTGCCAGCACCTTCACCAGAATAAAGGGCAATAGACCAATGGCCAACGCAACCAGCGCCTTGGCCGACATGATTACCGCGCGGTGGTCCATTGCTCCGTACTGAAACAGGGTGCTGAGTAAAGGTACTGCCAATACACCCAAGGCGACCGCGGCGGGTGTGCCGATGACAAATACCCAGCGTAAACCCCAATCGAGCGTTGCAGAAAAGGATAGCGCCGTGCCCGCATTGTGCTGCGTGGCCAAGGCCGGCAGGATTACGGTACTCAAGGCGAGACCGAAGACGCCAAGCGGGAATTCGCACAAACGGTCAGCGTAATACAACCACGAAATGCTACCGGTTTGCAGGTAAGACGCCAGAATAGTGTCGAGCATCATATTTATTTGTGCGACCGACACGCCAAAAATGGCGGGCCCCATCAAGCGCAGAATCTTGACCACACCGGGATCTGAAAACGCGATTACCGGACGTGGTCGAAAACCAAGTCGCCTCAATCCGGCGTACTGCATGGCGAGCTGAGTGATACCTCCCGCTAACACGCCGATGGCCAGTCCCATGATCGGCTCGGCCATATAGGGTGCAATCCATACGGCCCCGATAATCATGGTGATATTGAGCATGACCGGGCTCAGCGCAGGAATTCCGAAGCGCCCATAGACGTTGGACACCGATCCTGCCAGGCCACTCAAAGAGATGAACAGCAGATAAGGAAACGTGACTCGCAGAAGACTGGCAGACAAGTCCAACTTAGCGCTCTCGTGCACAAATCCCGGCGCGAACAACACCACAAATACCGGCGCGGCGATCACGCCTAGCGTGACCACCCCCAGCAGCACGGTCGCCAGCGTTCCGCTCACGGCATCAACCAGCCGACGCACTGCTTCGTCGCCCTCTTTCTCGCGGGTTTCGGTCAGGACCGGGACAAAAGCCTGGGAGAAAGCGCCTTCGGCGAACAGGCGGCGGAACAGGTTGGGGATCTTGAAGGCAACAAAAAAAGCATCGGCCGCCATGCGGTCACCGAAGGCAGTGGCCACGATGACATCGCGAACAAATCCGAGGACCCGCGAGACCAACGTCATCTGGCCGACGACAGCGGTTGCTCGCAGTAGCTTGGCGCTCAGATTAGATTCCCGCGGTGTCGGCCCGGTGGCCAGAAGCTGTGATTATACGCAGCCACGACCGGGCGGGGAGCAACGCAGCAGGATTGACAAGCCCAACTCAAAACAGCATAGTGCCGCGCTCTCAAGCCCAGCCGAACGGAGAAAAGGTCCTTGGCAAATTCTGCTCAAGCGCGCAAGCGCGCACGTCAGTCCGAAAAGCGCCGCCAGAATAACGCGAGCCGCCGTTCACTGCTGCGCACCCGGATCAAACAAGTCATCAAAGCCATCGAGTCGGGGGACCAAGCCGCAGCGGTCGCCGCCTACGGTAAAGCCGTGCCGACCATCGATCGCATGGCGGGCCAGGACATCATCCACAAGCACAAAGCATCGCGCCACAAAGCACGGCTCAATGCTCGCATCAAGGCGATGGCCTGAGCAAATAGCTCACCGAATTGCATTTAAGAGCCGGCTTAGTGCCGGCTTTTTTGTTCAAGCCCGGCTGTCGATGAGCAAGTTGTCGCGATGAATGATTTCCGGTTCGCGACTGAAGCCAAGCGCGGCATCTATCTGGTCCGAGCTTAAGCCCGCAATCTGGCGACATTCGTCAGCCGAGTAATTGGCCAAGCCGCGTCCGAGCTCAACACCGCTGGTGTCTTCCAACACCACCAGTTCACCGCGCGAGAAATCGCCATCGACGCCTGTCACACCAACCGCCAACAAACTCTTGCCCTGCTGCAGAAGTGCACGACAGGCACCACTGTCCAGGCGCAGGCTACCGCGCGGGCGAATAGATCCCCCCAGCCATTGTTTCCGGGCACTGACCTTGCCATTGTTCGGGTATAAAAGCGTGCCGACCGAGCGGCCAGCCGCGATCTGACGCAGCACATCAGGCTCATGTCCTGAAGCGATGATAGTCGTTGTTGCCGAGCGAGCCGCGAGACGCGCGGCGCGCAGTTTAGTGCGCATACCGCCGCGTCCCCAGGCCCCGCCACCGCCAGCCACCGCCTCTAACTCAAGCGAGCTTGCGGCGGCCTGCTCGATCAGGCGCGCATCCGTGTCGATACGCGGGTCCGCTGTCATGATGCCCGGCTGATCTGTCAGGATGACCATCACGTCGGCTTCGATAAGATTGCTCACCAAACCCGCCAGCGTATCGTTGTCGCCAAGACTGATTTCTTCCGTAGCAACGGTATCGTTTTCATTGATGACCGGAAACACACCCAGCTCCAGCAAGGTCCACAAAGTGCTGCGGGCATTGAGATAACGCTGGCGATCGGTCAAATCGTCGTGGGTCAATAACACCTGCGCTGCGCGGCAGCCGAATTTTTCGTAGGCCTGATCCCAAGCCCTCACCAGGCCCATTTGGCCAATTGCCGCAGCGGCCTGCAGCTGATGTAAAGCATGGGGACGCTGTTTCCAGCCTAAGCGCGCAGCGCCTTCTGCGACGGCACCGGATGTCACAACCACGATCTGTCGGCCGGCGGCTTGCAGTTCGACCATCTGATGCGCCCAGCCTTCAATGGCTGCAAGGTTGAGGCCCACGCCCTGATTGGTTGCCAACGCGCTACCGATCTTAACTACCCAACGACGCGTCTGGGCAACGCCGTTGCGCAAGGCCTGCGCGTCAGGGGTGGTCGCCTGCGTCGTACTCATCGTGCTCGTCATCCTCATCTTCGTGGCCGATATCTTCCGCCCGCGCAGCTACTTCGGTCAGCCAATGAAAAATCGCCCACATCAATTCATCGCAGCCCAGGCCCGTAACCGCCGATATACGATAGACAGGACCATTCCACCCGTGCTCACGCAGGCGCGCCTCGCACTCATCGGCAATAGCATCGTCCACTACATCTAACTTGTTCAGCACCACCCAACGAGGGCGTGTCGCGAGTTGTTCGTCGAATGACTCAAGCTCTGCGGAGATGGTTTCGAAATCGACGACCGGATCACGCTCAGGATCAAAGCCTGAAATGTCGAGCAGGTGCAGTAGCAGACGCGTCCGCTCAAGGTGCTTCAGAAACCGCAGGCCAAGACCCGCGCCTTCGGCAGCGCCTTCGATGATGCCGGGAATGTCTGCAATCACGAAGCTCTGCTCTAGGCCAAGACGCACCACCCCAAGATTAGGAATGAGGGTCGTGAACGGATAGTCGGCAACTTTGGGGCGCGCTGCCGAAACCGCTCGAATCAGCGTTGATTTGCCGGCATTTGGTAAACCGAGCAGGCCGACATCGGCGAGCAGCTTCAATTCAAGCCGCAAATTGCGTTCTTCGCCGGGAGTGCCAGGCGTTGTACGGCGTGGCGCTCGATTGACACTGCTCTTGAAACGCGTGTTGCCAAGCCCGTGAAAACCGCCGCGGGCAACCACCAAGCGCGTGCCATGTCCGATCAAATCGCCAATCAACTCTTCGGTATCGGCGTCGTAAACCAGAGTGCCCTCGGGCACGCGGATAACAAGATCCTCGGCACTTTTGCCGATTCGTTCGCTACCCTGTCCTGCTTGTCCGTGGCTGGCCCGAAACAGGCGTTTGAAACGGAAATCGACCAGGGTATTGAGGCCGGAATCAACTTCCAGGAGCACGCTACCGCCATCGCCACCATCGCCGCCGTCAGGCCCGCCACGCGGCACGAATTTTTCTCGACGAAAACTCAGACAACCGTCACCGCCGTTGCCGGCATGGACCGTGATCAGGGCTTCATCGACGAATTTCATGGAAGGGGATTATTTGGAAAGGAGGGGCTGAAACAAAAAACCCCGTCATCGACGGGGTTCCTGAGGTCACAGGCGCAGCTGACGCATCTACTCTGCTGCTACGACACTCACAAAACGACGTTCGAGCGGGCCCTTGCGGTCGAACCGCACCGCGCCATCAATGAGTGCAAACAACGTGTGGTCACGCCCAATGCCGACATTCGAGCCGGGGTGAAAATGGGTACCGCGTTGACGCACGATAATATTGCCCGCACGTGCCGCCTGGCCGCCAAACACCTTCACACCAAGGCGCTTGGAATCGGAATCGCGACCGTTACGAGTACTGCCGCCTGCTTTTTTGTGAGCCATTGTTTATCAGCCTCGTGCAACGCCGGTGATTTCCACCCGCGTGTAGTTCTGTCTGTGCCCCGCCTGACGTTTGTAGTGCTTGCGGCGCTTGAATTTGACGATGCGGATCTTGTCCCCGCGACCGTGCTCCACCACCTTGGCCGTTATCGTGACGCCCGGCAGGAACGGCGTGCCGATTTCGATGTTATCGCCCTCGGACAGCATGAGAACCTGGTCAAACGCGACATCGGCCCCGGTTTCAACCCGCAAGGTCTCGACGTTGAGTTTATCGCCGGCAGAGACGCGATACTGCTTACCACCTGTTTTAATCACCGCATGCATAATGAACTCTTCCAAAAATCTGGCGCCGGGCGCGAGCGAGCGCGCGATTCTAAGCGATTGGCTAGACTGGCACAACACAGATTGCGTCGCATAATCGACCGTCCCCGCCCTGCGGCGGCTCCACACCGCCTCCGCGGCCAGCGACCGGCGCGGTCATAAATGGCAATTTGCCGCGTCTATTGGCAAGATCCGCACTGCTCTTTAACTGGTGACACCAGAGACAGTCGTGCACGAAGCAAAAAGCGCCCCCGATATTGAAGAACTGCGCCGGCTGGTCCTCGAGGACTCCCAGGCGGTGGACCGTCTCATCCGTGCCCGGCTCTACTCCGACGTCGTTCTGATTAACCAACTCAGTCATTACATTATCGCCGGGGGCGGTAAGCGGTTGCGGCCGTTATTGGCGCTGCTAAGCGCTAAGGCGGCAGGCTATGAGGGGACGCGGCACGTCGACGTCGCCGTCATTGTGGAATTGATTCATACCGCGACCCTGCTGCACGACGATGTAGTCGACGCCTCAAAACTGCGCCGAGGGCG
>JAYUQF010000600.1:0-2529 GCA_043756885.1 Pseudomonadota bacterium | reverse complement strand
TGTCGAAACAACAGTCATGGCCGGCATGCTCAACGTATTTTCAGCGTCGCCAGTGCAACCAGCACCAGCACGACCGTAATGATCCAGAAGCGCACAATCACGCGTGGCTCTGGCCAACCTTTGAGCTCGAAGTGATGATGGATAGGCGCCATGCGGAAGATGCGTCGCCCGGTGAGCTTGAATGAGCCTACCTGGAGAATGACCGACACGGTTTCCATGACGAACACACCACCCATAATCATCAGTGCCAGCTCCTGGCGCACCGTGATCGCAACGGTCCCAATGGCGGCACCCAAGGCCAATGCACCAATGTCGCCCATGAAAACCATCGCGGGGTAAGTGTTGAACCACAGGAAGCCGAGGCCTGCACCGACAATCGCGCCGCAAAAGACGCAAATCTCACCGACGCCGTGCACATAGGGCACCGACAAGTAGTGGGCAAATTTGATATTGCCTGCGACGTAGGCAAATACGATCAAAGCCGCCGCTACCATTACCGTTGGCAACACCGCCAGACCATCAAGCCCGTCAGTAAGATTGACCGCATTGCTGGTACCAACAATGACGCAGTAGACCACGACGAAATATGCCCAACCCAGATTAATCGCGATACTTTTGACAAAGGGCACGATGAGCTGTGTTTCAGTTGGCGATTGCGCGGTGTAATAAAGCGCCGCTGCGGCCGCGAGCGCGGCCAAGGATTGCCACAGCATTTTGAAACGCGCAGCCAAGCCCTTGGAATTGCGGCGTACCAGCTTCAGATAATCGTCGTACCAGCCGATGGCCCCGAATGCGATGGTGGTAATCAACACTATCCATACAAAGCGATTGGCAAGGTTGCTCCATAACAACGTGCTGACGGCGATCGAGACTAGAATCAAGAGCCCGCCCATGGTTGGCGTACCGGCTTTCGCAAGATGCGATTGAGGTCCATCGTCACGAATAGGTTGGCTCTGGAACTTGGCCAGATGTTGAATCATCTTAGGCCCGACCAATAACGCAATAAACAATGAGGTCAATACGCCCAGAATTGTGCGCAGCGTGAGATAGCGAAAAACATCGAAGCCCGAGTGATATTTCGCCAACCATTCAGCGGCGAGCATCAACATGCGGATGCGCCCTGCGCGGCAAGTGCATTCGCCACTTGATCCAGTGCCATAGCCCGCGATCCCTTGAGCAGAATGGTCGGAGGCGATGACATCTCTTCGGCCAATGCCATGCGCAATGCGATCACGAGCTTGTCTTGTGCGCTGCTATGCGTCACTGCACCAGCAAAACACTCGGCGGCGTGCTGGGCAAGCGCACCGATGGTGAACAGACGTGAGACACCAGCTAATTCCGCCTGGGTGCCAACCGCGCGGTGATATTGCACCGTGTCCGGACCCAGTTCGCGCATGTCACCCAATACCAGCCAACGCGGCTCACGCTCGGCGCCCAATACATCCAGCGCGGCAGCGAGGGATGCGGGATTAGCGTTGTAGGTGTCGTCAATGAGACGGCTGCCGGCGACACCGGCACGAAACTGCAAGCGACCTGTCACAGTGCCAGCAGCGGCCAATCCGCGCGCAATATCGACAAGTGATACTCCGGCGGCATGGGCGGCCGCCGCAGCTGCGAGCGCGTTGCGCACGTTGTGCAAACCACGATGAGGTATGGCTACCTCTATCTCGCCACTCGGTGCGCGTAATATAAAGCGGTTACCTTCCGTCGTCGCATGCACACCACGCGCGCTGAAATCACCGCCTGCGCCGAAGCTCAACATCGTTCGCGCGCCTGCCAATCGCCGCCACAAAGGCGCCTGCTCGTCCTCGTTATTCAGGACAGCGGTACCGTTGGAATCCAGTGCGGCGAATAACTCGCCCTTGGTGCGCGCCACGCCCTCGATGCTGCCAAAACCTTCCAGATGAGCGGGTGCGCAGAGGGTGATGACACCGATCTGAGGGCGCGCAATAGTGGCCAGCAGTGCGATATCGCCGGCCTGATTGGCGCCCATCTCCAACACCGCCGCGTGATGGCCAGCATCGAGTTGGAACAAGGTCAGCGGCAGGCCGATGTCATTATTCAGATTGCCGCGCGTCGCGAGCACTGGACCGCAGGTGCGCATGATGGCGGCCAGCATTTCCTTGACCGTGGTCTTACCCGCACTGCCAGTGACAGCCAGCACTGGAAGTTGGAAACGCATGCGCCAGTCACACGCCAGCACACCCAGCGCGCGACGACTATCGCCCACGACCAGTTGCGGCAAAGCACTGGGCATTTGACGCTCAACAACCGCACCGACTGCGCCGGCTGCTTGTGCTTCGCTGAGCCTGTGATGAGCGTCGTGGTTGGGTCCACGCAACGCAAAAAATAATTGCCCCGCAGTAAGACTGCGCGTATCGGTGCTGACACCGGTAAAAACGCTATCAGCGCCATGCAGGTGGGCGTTGATGGCGCTCGCAGCAGCCGAGAGTTTCATGCTGATCACGGCTGATACCCGCTCAACGCATGGGCAATTTCGGCATGGTCGCTAAAAGCAGTGAGCTGACC
>JAYUQF010000599.1:0-6642 GCA_043756885.1 Pseudomonadota bacterium | reverse complement strand
TAACTTTGATACCGTAAAAAATCATCAGCGCAAAGACCGAAAGCGACATACCGAAGGTGGCATTGACGTCGGTCGTCGGCACCATCTTCATATGACTCAAGCCGGCCATCTCAGCCAGGCGCGGCACCACGTCTACCGGCACCAAATCCATGAGATTCATCATGAAAATCCAGACGAATATCGTCAGTGCCAACGGCGCAATCAGTGCGTTGCGGCCGTGAAACGCGTCTTTGACGCTGCCGGCCACCATTTCCACCACCATTTCGATCAACAGTTGCAGCCGTGAAGGCTTTTCGATCGAGACGTTGGCCGCAACCTTGCGGAAGAAGTAACAGAACAGCAATCCGCACAGCAGACCCCAGGCCATGGTGTCGACATTGATGGCCATGAAGCCCATGGCTTTGGCATCCGCAGCACTGTGGGCAAATCCCATCGCACCATCGGGTAGACGGCCGTAGGTGAGATTTTGAATGTGATGACCGATGTACTCGGCCGGTGATCCCGATGACATTGACGCTATCCGAATTTCTTCCAATCGCTCTTACACAGAGGAGCCCGCGCGTGTTGTTGATGACCTGGGCAGTTCGCCGACGTCGATATACAGCAGCGCTAACCAATTAATCGCCACCATCACGAGGTAACTCGCGACGACGATCAGAAATACAACATCCAGGAGCCTTATCGCGATCACGAACAGTGCGATCGTGAAGGCAATTTTGAGCAGTTCCCCCGTATAAATTCCACGCAACGACTCGCTCGGCGTTGCGCCAGGTTTACGCCGCATTAACCGCGCGGCCAAGTAATAATTGGGCGCTATTGCGATCACTGTGCCGACCAGCACCGAATAAGCGGCGCCCATGCCCGACCACGCAGCAGCAATGACCAATAAAGCCAATGCCGCCAGCGTTTGTCCAATCAGCAAGCCGTTCATGGCCTGCCGCGCTCGCTCGCGCAACGAGCCATCCGATTGCTCTCGAGGACGCACAGTGGTGAGCACGTTATCTTCTGCCGGCGTAAACCACGCGAGTTTAGCCGCTCATGCCGCAGCGCGGCAAGCCTGAGATGTGAAAAGTTTTCTATTTGATGTGTGCGAGGATGCCATCGAGCTCATCGAGCGAGCCATAGTGGATGACCAGGCTGCCTTTACCGCCTTTCGCTTGACGGATAGCAACGTCCGCACCGAGTCGTTCCGAAAGCGATTGCTCCAGTTGTCTGACATCAGGGTCTGATTCACGTTTAGCGGCCACGGGCTTGTCGCTATGTTCGCCTTTCAGTCGCCGTACCAAGGCTTCCGCCTCGCGCACCGAGAGGCCGGCGGTCGCAATTTTGCGCCCGGCGTCCACTTGGTTTGCGCCAACCAGCCCCAGCAGGGCACGCGCATGCCCCATCTCGAGATCGCCTCGCTCAAGCATTTCTCGACAGGGTGCTTCGAGCTCCAGCAGCCGCAGCAGATTGCTGACCGTCGCGCGGGAACGGCCGATCGCCTGCGCAACTTCCTGATGGGTCATGCTGAATTCGCGTATCAGTCGTTCGAGTGCCAGCGCTTCCTCAAGCGGATTGAGTTGCTCACGCTGGATGTTTTCGATCAGCGCGATGCTCATCGCCTGCGCGTCGGGCACACGTTTGATGATGGCCGGAATGGTGCTCAGACCCGCCAATTGTGTGGCCCGCCAACGTCGTTCGCCAGCGATTAACTCGTAGCGCCCGCCATCGCCGATGGGACGTATCACGATTGGTTGCACCACTCCTTGGGCAGTAATCGAGTCGGCGAGCTCCTGCAAGCTTTCGGTCTTCATGTCGAGGCGCGGCTGATATTGGCCACGCTGGATCAAGTCAACCGGCACCATTTTTAACTGGTCACCGTTGGACTCTTCGATCGCAACTTGATCTGCGCCCAGGCCTAACAGCGCGTCGAGGCCGCGTCCCAATCCGCGTTTTTTGATGGTCATGGCGGCCCTATACCTCTGTTATGTACAGCTTATGCCGCACTCGCCTCTTCACGGCGCAACATTTCGCCGGCCAATGCCAGATAGGCCAGCGCGCCGCTCGAAGACTTATCGTAGATCAAGGCCGGCAAACCGTGGCTGGGGGCCTCGGCCAGACGGACGTTACGTGGAATGACCGTGCGATAGACCTTCTCGCCAAAATGCTCCAGCAACTGTCGCGAGACATCGTTGGAGAGGTTATTGCGCGGGTCGAACATCGTGCGTAACAGCCCCTCAACTTTGAGCGTTGGATTAAGGAAACGACGAATTTTTTCAATGGTGTCGAGCAATGCCGACAAACCCTCCAACGCAAAATATTCGCACTGGGTCGGGATCACCACCGAGTCGGCCGCAACCAGGGCGTTCACGGTCAGCATGTTCAAGGCCGGCGGACAGTCGATGACAATGTAAGCGTAACGTTCACGCAGCAATTCCAGCGCTTGTCGCAAGCGCATTTCACGCCCTAGTTCTTCCAGCAATCCCACTTCCGCGCCAGTCAGGTCGGCATTGCCCGGCAGCAGGTGGTAACCGGCCGCCACCTCGGTAACAAGCGCATCTTCGATGCTGCAGTCGCCCATCAAAACATCGTAACTGGAACGAAACAACTGGCGTTTATCGACGCCACTACCCATGGTGGCGTTGCCCTGAGGATCGAGATCGATGAGCAAAGTCGGCCGCTTGATAGCCGCCAGCGAGGCCGCCAGATTAATACTGGTGGTGGTCTTGCCGACGCCGCCTTTCTGATTGGCAATGGCGAGAACGCGTGACATCGCTACGGCCTACCGTTGGCTGAGGGTGAAAGATCCATGGATGAGGGCTAGGCCGAGGCCCGCCTGAATTATGGCACAAAGCCATCAGCCGTCGCGCTGGCTTCGATGACCACTAAATGGCGTTCGTTGTAGCCCGGCACCGCGAGTGGGATACAACGCAAGTCTGCGGATGGCAAACCACAATCCGCCAGCTCGGTCGGCTCCAGAGAGGCCTTCATAGCGAGCAAACGCGTGTGGATGCCACACAATGCACGGCTGGCCTTATAAAATTCCGACAGAGCACCAAAGGCGCGCGACAGAACGGTATCGTAGGTGTGATGCGGATGATGATCTTCAACTCGCGCGCAGACGACTTCGACATTATCGAGCGCGAGCTCAATGCGAACCTGAGTCAGAAAGCGGGCACGTTTCGCGCGTGGTTCGAGCAAAGTTACCGACAGCGCCGGCAAGGCAATGGCGAGCACCACACCCGGTAGGCCATTGCCACTGCCGACGTCCAGCAGACGACCTTCACCTGCGTGGGGCACGACCGCCAGGCAGTCGATCACTTGTTCGCGGGCAAAAACCAGGGCATTGCTCGCGCCGGTCAGATTGGCGATGCGCCCCCAGCTCATGGTCATGACGACATAGCGCAGCAGCTGGCTCAACTGAAATTCAGACAGGGAAAATCCGTAAGCGTCCGCCGCATCTGCGAACAGTGTGCGAATCTCACTGTCACTCGACACCCGCAGTGCTCAGGCCAATCGCGACTGGCGCGGGGCAGATTTTTTGAGGTGCACAAGCAATAGAGAAATTGCCGCTGGTGTCACACCCGCGATACGCGCGGCCTGACCGACGGTCACTGGGCGGTGCTGGATCAGCTTCTGACGCACCTCGCTGGACAGTCCACGCACCAGCACATAGTCCAGGTTGCTCGGAATCACGGCCTCTTCTTGATCACGATGACGCACCACTTCAGCCTGCTGGCGATCAATGTACCCGCGGTAGCGTGCGCTAATCTCAATCTGGGCAATGGCCTCCTGGTCGTCCAGTCCGGGACCCACACCCGGCAGCTGCATGAGCGTGGCGTAATCAAGCTCTGGTCGACGCAGCAGATCGGACAGGTTTTGGTCTTTACGCAAGGGCTGCCCCAGCACAGCGGTGGCGATCTCGGGCGGTGTGCGATCCGGCGACAACCAGATGCCGTCCAGGCGCGTCTGTTCGCGCGCCACGGCTTCGCGTTTGGCTTCAAAACGCCGCCAGCGTGCGTCGTCAATCAGGCCCAGTTCGCGCGCTGCCGGCGTCAGCCGCAGGTCGGCATTGTCCTCGCGCAACAATAGCCGGTACTCAGCACGACTGGTGAACATGCGATAGGGCTCGCTGGTGCCGCGCGTGACCAGGTCATCAACCATCACGCCGAGATAGGCTTCGTCGCGCCGCGGATACCAGGGCTCGTGCTCACCAACACGACGCGCGGCATTGATACCGGCCAGCATGCCTTGCGCGGCTGCTTCCTCATAGCCGGTGGTGCCATTGATCTGACCGGCAAAAAACAGCCCGGAGATTTCCTTGGTTTCGAGCCATGGCGTGATATCGCGTGGATCGAAAAAATCGTATTCGATGGCATAACCGGGACGCGTGATGACAGCCGCCTCGAAGCCCTTGATGGAGCGGATAAATTCGAGCTGGATGTCGAAAGGCAGACTGGTCGAAAGCCCGTTTGGATAGATTTCGTTGCTGCTCAGGCCTTCCGGCTCGACAAAAATCTGATGGGCGTCGCGGTCAGCAAAACGCACTATCTTGTCTTCGATCGAGGGGCAATAACGCGGTCCCACACCCTCGATTGCGCCGTTGAACAAGGGCGAGCGCGATAATCCAGCGCGGATCACATCGTGGGTGCGGGCGCTGGTATAGGTAATGTGACAGGGCACTTGGCGCGGATGCTCGTGTGGGCGCCCCATGAACGAAAATACCGGACACGGGTTGTCACCGGGCTGGGTTTCAAGCACGTTGAAATCAACACTGCGGCCGTCGATACGTGGCGGTGTACCGGTCTTCAGACGGCCTACTCGCAGCGGTAATTCGCGCAGGCGCGCCGCCAGCCGCATGGCCGGCGGATCGCCGGCGCGACCGGCGTTGTAATTGGCGTCGCCGATATGCACCAGACCGGCCAGAAAGGTGCCAACCGTGAGCACCACCGTTGGCGCGCGGAATCTGAGGCCCATCTGGGTAACCACACCGGTCACGCGTTCACCCTCAACCAGCACGTCGTCCACACTTTGCTGAAACAGGCTGAGATTGGGCTGGTTCTCAAGAGCCGCGCGGGCACTGACCCGGTATAGGGCGCGGTCGATCTGTGCGCGCGTTGCACGTACCGCTGGCCCTTTACTGGCATTGAGGATGCGGAAGTGAATACCGCAGGCGTCGGCGCCGTGGGCCATATAACCGCCCATGGCGTCGATTTCTTTGACTAAATGGCCTTTGCCGATGCCACCGATGGCAGGATTGCAGGACATCTGGCCGAGGGTTTCGATGTTGTGGGTAAGCAGCAACGTGCGTGCGCCCATGCGTGCTGCCGCGAGGGCAGCTTCAGTGCCCGCATGGCCGCCACCGACCACGATGACATCGTAAGACTCTGGGTATTGCATGGGCAGCAGGCTCGCGCGAGCGGAAGATAACGGGCGCTGAGGATACTGCCGCGCTTCTGGCATTTGAAGCGCGCGTCGCACGTGTATCACCAAGAACGAGTGTAGAAGGGCGCGTCGCAGCGACGAAACTTCAGCCATGCCGGCCTGTCTCGCCTTGGTTGACGCATTCGAAGGGCGTGTGGAACACTCTCGCGCCCACGAGGGGCGCGGGTGATCGCGACCAGTGAGCGCTCACGTAAGGTGGGCATTACCCCGAACACGGCCAGGGACTGCGTCCTGGCGCACAGCCTATCGAGGGCTTCATGGCGCGGCGCGGCGAGCGTCCGGCCGCGCGTAAAAATTTAGAGGCCCACGGCATGGAAACCTTGATTGAAGTCAAAGGTTTGAGCAAAAACTTCGGCGCCCTGCAGGCGGTCAACGATATTTCGTTGAGTGTGACCCGCGGTGAGGTACTGGGATTTCTCGGCCCCAATGGCGCCGGCAAATCGACGACCATGAAGATGATTACCGGTTTTTTGTCGCCCACCGCCGGCCGGGTTTCCATTGCCGGTTTTGATATCGAACGTGATCCCCTCGCGGCCAAGGCCAAGCTCGGCTACGTCCCTGAAGGCGCACCCGCCTACGGCGAGATGACACCCGCCAGCTTTCTCGAATTCATTGCCGCCATTCGCGGCATTCCCCGCGGGCAACGTGGTGCACGCATTGCAGAAGTGGTTGGCAAGATTCATTTGGAGAAGGTGCTGCATCAGCGCATAGAGACCTTATCCAAGGGCTTCAAACGTCGCGTCGGCCTCGCGCAAGCGATTCTGCACGACCCTGAGATTCTGGTGATGGACGAACCCACCGATGGTCTGGATCCCAATCAGAAACATGAAGTTCGCGAGTTGATTAAGGAGATGGCAAGCCATAAAGCCATCGTCATTTCCACCCACATCCTTGAGGAAGTTGATGCGGTCTGTACACGGGCCATTATCATCAATCAGGGACGCTTGATTTTCAGTGGTACGCCTCTCGAACTTGCGCAGCGCTCCCGTTACCACAACGCGCTGACCCTCCTCGTTGCTGCGGCGCAGAGCGAGAAGGCGTGTGCCGTGATAAGGGGCTTGACCAGTGGGCCCGAGGTCGAAGTGCGTTTACAGGGTAGCGATGCGCGCATCACCGTCAGTGGTACGCATCCATCACCTTCAATTGATGATCTGCAGCAACGTCTCGCGCAGGCCGGCTGCGCGGTCCACGGTTTCTTCGTTGAACACGGCCACC
>JAYUQF010000598.1:0-6659 GCA_043756885.1 Pseudomonadota bacterium | reverse complement strand
ACACAGGAATCAGGTGAGCGTGCATTCACCCTGATTTCGAGCCAGGCTAGGCTCGCAATCGCAAGATCGAAGGCTTACCATCTGGCCGCATCAGATCCGACCCGCACCCACCCATTGCGCGATGCGTACTTTGCTGCTCCTTATCGGTGTATTGGTATTGGGCAATGTGCAGTCCGAGCCGGCAACTGATGCGCTCGAGATCAGTTACCAAGCCGCGCGCAAGATCTATCGCGCCCATCATTACGACGAAGCGGTGCGCACGCTCGAAGCGCTTATGCAGTCCAATCCCGATTGCGCACGGTGTGCCCACCTGCTCGGCAAAGCTTACGGTCGCCTGGCGCAGCGTGCGAATTGGTTATCGGCCATGGAGTTGGCGCGCAAAACCTGTAGCGCCCTGGAATTGGCCGTGCGTCTGGACCCTAACGGCGAACGGGCTACGGAAGATCTGCTGAATTATTACCGGGCCGCGCCGGAATTTCTTGGTGGTGGGCGGGACAAGGCCAAGGTTCTTGAGCAACGCTTGCACGCGCTGCGGAACAAACCGGGCTGAATGCCGGATGCAACTGGTTCGTTAAGACAGCTTCGCTTCGTGCAAGGATTGCCGTAGCGCAATCCGGCCATCGCTGCGTGTGCCCTGGCGCCAGGTCCGGGAGCGCGGTCGGCGATGGATAGATCCAGGTGAGCTCACCTCAAAGTACTTTGGCCGGACAACTCGACGACACGTCGTGCAGACGCTCATCGACGTGTCGTCGTAGTCGGTGTCTATGGCCAACGCCTACCCTGGCGGTACTCCGAATAACTGTCGGAACCGCGCCAGATCGAGCGCATTGACGCGACCGTCGCCGTTTAGGTCAGCATGGGGATCACGACTACCAAAGCTGCGGCGGAAGAGCGCAAGATCGAGCGCATTGGTGCGCCGGTCGTTGTTCAGGTCTGCATCGCAGTGATTACCAAAGCCATCGCCGTCGCTGTCTGTCTGAGTAACATTGGCTGCCGTGCGGCAGTTGTCACAGACGTTACCGATACCGTCGCCATCACCATCGCGCTGATCGGTGTTGGCAGCGCGCGGGCAGTTGTCCAAAGTGTCGCTGATGCCGTCGCCGTCAAGATCACGATCGGGATCCGGGCAGCCGTCCTGATCGGCTACGTCGTCGTAGTCTTCTGCAAGCAGCGGGCACCGGTCACCATCATCGGGCACATCATCGCCGTCCTGATCAGTGTCGCAATAGTTTTGCACGCCGTCGTTATCGCTGTCGGCAGCGCCGCCCTGGCTGATTTCGAGGGTGTCCGGCACACCATCGTCATCGCAGTCACCACCGTCAGGCGGCGGTGGGTAGTCGCCGGTATCAAGAAAAAAGCTGGTCTTGGCCTGACGCACAAAAGGCTTAGGTTTACCCTCGTTCAACACTTCGGTAAGTTCGGTATTGTCGCCTGGAGCAAATCGCGCATCGGTGGTGGCAACGCAGGTCACCGTGACGTCATAGCGCCCGCGCCCTTGAAACTGATCGAAACGGTATTCGCCACCATTCTGATCTTCGTTCAAGGTCATGAGCGCGCTCGGCAACTGCGTGCCGTTGGGGGTCTCAACCTGCACGAAGTACTGAACTCCGCGGCCGAGCGGCGCACCAAAAGATGCAGTCGCGTTAATCGCGACACCGTCGGCGGGCTGCTCATGGGGATAAGCCGGCGAGGCGCCGGCCCAGCAGTCGGGGCCGGCATTTTCGCTATGCGCCCACACAATCGAACGCTGGATGGGCTGCGCAACGCCCAACACCTGCAAGGACCATATACCAGCTTCTGGTGATGGTACGCGCATGATCTTGTAAAAATTGTCGACCGCCGTGACTTGCAAATCATTGCAGTTAAACGACGATCCACCAGGACTCACCAGCACGCAGCTTGGTGCCCATTGGCCGGGCACATCGTTGCGCGCCGATAACATGACGCTCAAGCGCTCGGAATCCGGCTCCACCGGAATGGCATGGATGACCCGTGAAACCGTGTCGCTTAAAGGTACTGTATCGGATTTCACATTGGCCCAGATCGGTGCCTCGCCGCGCATACGTCCCCAAGTCTGCGCAAACAACGGTGGCAGCTTCAGCGGATCCGGTGCGTTCAACATTTCTGCACCGGTTGTGTCGGCAATGCTCGCCAGAATTTCGCCGTCTGCGTCGGTGCCGAGTGGCACGGTATAGACCATCACGTTATCGTCGCGCAGCAGTGCGGCCTGTTCGTCTGGATCGTTGCTGCCCTCGTTATTCTGCCCGTCAGACATCAACATGATGGCCTGTTGCCGGCCATCGACCCGCTGCTCTGCCAGGCGTTCGCGTGTCAGCGCCAACGCATCGCCGATGGCCGTGTTGCCATTGGGTGTAAGGGCATCAACTTCGCTCTTAAAAGTGGTCAGGGTATGAACGTCTCCCGCAGCGCCGTCCTCGGCAATGGGCTTCAAGTCGAGCTTCTCACTTGCGCTGCTCGAAAACGACACCAGACCGACCTCGATACCACCACCCTTCATCAAATCCGCAAACGCGCGGGCGCCGGCTTGAGCCCACTCCAAGCGCGTGCGGGTGTCGCCCTGCTGGTTGCGATCCTCGTGCATGCTATAGGAGCGGTCGAGCACGAGATAAATCTGATCGGTACCCTGCACGTCTTCGAAGAACTCTACAGCGCCACCGCACGTGTTGTGTGGCGCCGCTTGCGGCAGACCATCGGTTGGCATCTCCCATGCGAGGTCGTAGTGTTTTTCCACCGACGCAATGACCTGTTCCCAGTCCGAGAGGGGTTGTTTGTCCTCGTCGAGTGCACTAGCGCGCACAGCGGTTGCTTCCCAGCGTTGGGTACCCTCGTTCCAGCGCTGCTCGCAGGCCTTGGTGGTAGTGCAGATCCCGAGTTGCTGCATGTCCCCGGCAGTGATTGTGGTACCGCTGAAAAGGCCACCCACCCAGGTTTGGCGTTCCTCCAGATCGGAAAACCTGACCGTTAAGGCGGTGGCCTGCGCGCCGTTTTCGAAGGCCGGGATAACGATGCTCGGGGGCTGATAGGCGGGGTTGCTCAACGCCACTCCATTGACCCGTTCAAGCACGCGATGGGCAAAGGACGAGCTGCCCGGCTCGGGCACGCTCTTCGACGGACTTGCCTCGAATTGAAGATCAATCGTATCGAGCTCGCGCAAACCCTCATCGGGGCCACCAGCCAGGTGTTTTTCGTCAATCGCGAGATGCAAGGTCCAAGTCTGTGGGCCGGTGCGTTCTGCGAACACCCAGATTGAATGACTGGAACCCTCGTCGTAGGCCGGTAGATCACCCAGCTCGTCGACATAGTCAGTTACCGTGCGCACGCTGGCGGTTGTCTTCGCAGTATCGAAGTCCGTTCCATCGAAGGCCGTGACCGCATTGTTCTCACCGAGGAAGCCTTTGAGCGTGAGGGTATCGCCCGCGCGCGATGCAGGACAGGTATCAGGCGCCAGTGCGCTGTCGCCAAAAAGCAGGTCGAAATTGGTGGGCACACTGAATTCGCTGGACAGGCCAGGCAAGGGACAACTCTCGCCCGGATTGCAGTCACTGTCTTCGTAACACGAGCGATTGGTTTCAACACCACCCGCGGTGACGCAGCGCTGGTAGTTGCTCTGCTGCATGATGCTGTGATTGCGTTCATCCATAGTCCCTGTATCGAAGGACGGGCCGATGCCGCAGGCAGTGCCCTTACGACGCTGCTCGTTGTACTGATCGCCGAGGCTGAACACCAAGTGCCCCATTTCGTGGAACAGCACGTCGGACCGGATTGCATCGTAACCAAGATAGATCCGATGGGAGGTATCGTGGACCGGAGCACCGGAGGACCGCGAGCGATTTATGGTGTCGGGCGGGTAGTACCAGATGTCACCAGCCGGCTCGTTAGCACCGCCCGCGCCGATCCGCACGGAGGAAATCCGCATGCGGCCCTCGGTGGCGTCACACATGAGATCACTGGCACGCTGCATCTGCGAGCGCACGCGCGCGATATCACTTTCTTGCGGTGGAAAACGGAAATGCAAATTAAGAGAAAGATCACCCTGCGCGTCGACCGCGCCGGCGCCAGCGTGTGCGGCGCCTATGCAGGACAGTAGAACTGACACCATCAACAACCGCACGACCTGATGCCGCGCTGTGCTCAGATAAGGCATGTGACTTCCCTCCCACCTCACCCCTGCCCGCGCGCGTTTGAACGACACAAGCTAAGTGTGATGTCTATTTATATGTGCAGATAAGAGTAGTCATGGAAAACCGAAGTCGTATGTGGCGTCTTTCCGACTTTGCCTTGCTGACATTCGTTTTGGGACTTACTCCACACTATGCAGGCAGGTCGATGCAGTGAAAGTCCAGGATGTGATGATCACACAGCGCTGAGTTGTGATCGCCACGTCGCTCAGGCGCGTCGCCCACCTTGTATGTGTGTTTTGAGGTTCTCGGTCTGTGCGCCAGTGCAGTTGCTTTGAATACGTTCGAACTACATGGGTGCAACCAGCACCCGATCAACGTGTAGTAATCGCGTGTTGGCACTACCAACTTCGTCGAGGCGCAAATTCACCACTTGGAAAAAAAACGATGCACTGTGTGGCGTGAAAAATCTGTTGTGATTCTCAACGGTGACAAATGTAATGCCGCAATGGCCGAGCGACAGCAAGCATCCCCAAAGAAATTGGCCAGGGCCCTGAACTGCCGCTGGCCACCTCGTTCACACTCGCACGTGCACATGATTGCCCTGCACTCAAACCAAGTGTGTGCAATAAACGATGGTCAAGTCTTCTTTACACCACGGCGACACGTTACCAGCGTTCCCAGACAGGAAAACATTAACACCACACCAGCCGGCAGGGGCACGGCCGTAATTTCTACCGTGCCGCCCGCGAAATTGACTGGCACTACATCGGCCGCTTCGTTGGCAAAGGGGAAATCATCGGAAGGCAGCAGGGTCAGGAATGCATTACCCTCCGCTTTAGCGGTGAAGCGCAATACTGCTGCGTCAAAATCGGCCGCGGCGCCGGGCCTGAAGGTAGCAAACGATATATCGCTCAAGCGACCCCCAATATTGTCCGTTGTGCCGGTTCTCGGTTCAAACTCCCAGCGCGTAACGTTGATGGTCACGGCGTCGAGTTGCAGCAAGTTGGCGTCAAACTCAAGATCAAAACCACCGCCGATCAGGATGTCGATGAAATCCCGGCCTTGCACGCTGATATCGAAACTGTCGCCCACCAGCACTGAACCGGCAGACGGCGACAACACGAGATCAGAGCTTGCGCTGGCGAAGTTGGCAGCACTGGCGAGCAAAAAGGCTGCCACGATTTGTGAAATTCTGTTCATGATTGATTGCCTCTTTAGATGAGCGCGGTCAGACTGCAGTAGACCCCTAACAGCCACCGGCACGGTGATTGCCCATGTATGGATGTGTGCATAACCCCTCTCCTCGCTGTGAGGGCGGGTTACCGCATCTGTGCGCGATACTGCTTGTGGCATCTCTGCGAGGAGCACGATGACCCCACCCGTTGGTGCGAAGCGCCCTGACGTACCGAAAACGGCATGTCATTTTTTGTCGACTGAGTGTCGATCTGATGTGTGACGAAAGTTTGCATTGCGGATAACCCACATAGATGCGGTCTAGTTCACAGAACTGACAATTGAAGATCCAAAACGGCAATAGCGCACAAATGGACCGCGGAAACCGCTTAGACCGGCAACAGTACGCAGCACACACGTGTCGGCTGGCGCTCCATGCGTCCCTGACGTGCCACGTCCACTGCGCGCGTTGCGCG
The DNA here is from genome assembly GCA_043756885.1 of Pseudomonadota bacterium. Lineage (GTDB taxonomy): Bacteria > Pseudomonadota > Gammaproteobacteria > JADJYF01. The sequence goes on along the minus strand of JAYUQF010000598.1, from coordinate 868 downwards.
CGCAGGATTTTTAAGGCTTCGCTGCGAAGCCGAGATTTTGCACCACCATCACCTCGATCAAGCGTGGTCCTGGTGTTGTCATTGCCTGCGTAAAAGCACGCTCGAACTCGGTAACTGTTGTTACACGGCAGGCCTCGACCTGCATACCGCACGCGATGCTCACCCAATCAATGACCGGGTTGCCAAGATCAAGCATAGACAAGGTTTTGGGTGTTGGATCGCCGGCCTTCAAGCGCGCAAGTTCAACATTCAGGATGGCGTAACTGCTGTTGTTCAACAGCACCACCGTCACATCACAACGTTCGCGCGACATGCTCCATAGTGACTGTACGGTGTACATCGCACTGCCATCGGCCTGAAAGGCCACCACTTTGCGTGTGGGGCACGCAATGGAAGCACCAAAACTCACCGGCAGACCTTGCCCGATGGATCCACCTGTAATCGCTAACCAATCGTGAGCCGGTGCGCCTTGCGTACGCAGAAAAAGTTCCAGCCCGCAGGTGATGCCTTCGTCGGAGATGATGGCGTTCTCCGGCAATAGCGCACTGATCACATCGCCGATCGCAGCCGGGCTCAGTTCACCATCGAGTAGTGTGGGTACCACGCGCGCCTGGTGTGGACAGTCGGCGGATGCCTGCACCCGTGCAGCGAGTTTGTGCAGCGCTGCCGGGATATCGTCATGCACGCCGGCCAGGGTCAGCATCGTGCATTGTGGTGGTGCGAGCACGCTGGCGACACCGGGATAGGCAAAAAACGCCACGGGCTGCGGGGCGCCGATCAGGATCATCTGTTCAAACTCGCGCAGAAATTCGATCGCCTGCTCAGCAAAATAGGGAATACGCGTCAGAGCTACGCGGCCAGCGCCGCG
>JAYUQF010000597.1:0-19380 GCA_043756885.1 Pseudomonadota bacterium | reverse complement strand
GGCATCCTGTCCTATGACCCCACCGGCAGTGGCGGCCCCTTATCCACCCTGGTGTCGCTGGGTGCAAATACAATTTTATTGGCAGGCGATATCAATATCGGTCCACTGCCGGTTTGAGTCCCACAGCGGCACGGTTGAGATCGCCGGCCGCCGTGCACAGTCACTAATCCACGTGCGCTCAAACAAGCGCAGTCGAATGGGTGTAGAGCGCGCGCCGCTGCTGGGCTATAAAACACCCGAGTCCATCCCCAACCAGGAACCCGCCATGTCACAAGCCAAGCCACAACACCATCGTATTGTCATCATCGGTTCCGGCGGCGGTGGTCTGTGTATGGGCATGCAGTTAAAACTGGCCGGGATCAACGATTTTCTGATCGTAGACAAGGCGTCGGGACTGGGTGGCACGTGGTGGCATAACACCTATCCAGGCGCCGAGTGCGACGTGCAATCCCATCTCTATTCGTTTTCTTTTGAACCCAAGCTTGACTGGTCGCGGCCGTTTGCTGGCCAGGAGGAGATCCTCGGTTACTTCAAACATTGCGCCGACAAGTACGATCTGCACGACCATCTGCGTTTTAATACGCCGATCAAGGTCATGCGCTGGGACGATGCACGCAGTTTATGGCAGCTTGAAACCGAGTCTGGTGAATTGTTTGAAGCGCAGGTTGTGGTCAGCGCACTGGGCATGTTCAACAACCTGGTGTGGCCTAAAATTCCGGGCATTACCGATTTTAAGGGCAACTATTTTCATTCCGCGCGCTGGGACCACCAGCACGATTTAAGTGGCAAGCGTGTAGGCGTTATCGGCGTTGCGGCGAGCTGCATTCAATTTGCGCCGGAGCTGGCGCCCAAGGTCAAACAGCTGTCGCTTTTTCAGCGCACCGCCAACTGGGTGGTGCCCAAGGCCAATACACCCTACAGCCAGGAACAGCTCGATATTTATCGCGCCAATCCCGATGAAGTGCGCAAAAGCCGTGACGAAACCTATCGCCTGTGGAATTCGTTATGCACTTTCCAGGAGAAGGCGACGATGGCCGACATCGAACGCTCGGGCCTTGAGCGTCTGGCGGTGGTCAAAGATGCGCAGACCCGCCAGAAGCTCACCCCCGACCACCCGTTTGGCTGTCGCCGGCCGTTGTTCTCCGACGTTTATTATCCGATGTTCAATCGCGACAACGTGGCGCTGATTACCGAGCAGATCGAGCGCGTCACACCCAAAGGCATTCTCACTACCGACGGTGTTGAGCACGAATTTGACACCATCGTTTATTCGACAGGCTTTGAGACCACCACTTATCTCAATGCCCTGGAAGTGACCGGCCGCCATGGTGTCGATCTGCGCGCGGCCTGGAGCGACGGGGCACAGGCTTATCTCGGCATTACCACCAGTGGTTTTCCGAATATGTTCATGCTCTACGGCCCTAATACCAACCAGGGCTGCATACTGTTCATGATCGAGCAGCAGGTGCAGTACATCCTGCGTCAGCTCGGCCGGCTGGAGCAGGAAAAGCTCGCATGGCTGGACGTACGGGCAGAAGTCATGGCCAGCTATAACGACGAATTGCAAAAGGAAGTAGCCCAGGTTGATGTCTGGCAGGCGGCCTGTGGTGGTGAGTTTTACTATCGATCCAAGAGCGGTCGTTTTGTTACTAACTTCCCGGGCACCATGGACGACTTTGTCGAGCGCACCCATGCACCAGATCTGCAAGCTTATGAGGTGGCACAACGCAGTTAGGGTTTTAGAGCACCTCCGACTGCAGTCGGACTTACCGGCGCGGCATGGAGTGTCCGAATAAATTCGGACCTGCAGGATAAAAGACGCCGTGTCGCAGGTGCGAAATCGTTCACACATTCGCCCCGGCGCCACACCAACAATTCATCCCAACTGCGCGATGGCCTTTGCATACTCATCGAGCACGGCCAAGGCATCATCCCGCGCGAAGTCCGCAAATGGCAATAACACCCGGTTGGCGCCGGTTGCGATCATGCGCTCCAGACGTTTTGGGTCCAGCCCGCGCTGTGCGCGCACTTCGGCTAGTACCGTCACATCGAGTTTGGCCGGATCGCGGCCGCGTGCCTGCATGGCCGCGCGAATGTCGATGAGTGCAGCGGGAATGTCGTCAATGAGACCTTCTATCGGCATCCAGCCGTCGCAGTATTCTGCGATGCGCGCCGGCACGTATTTCGAGTAAGCACCCATCAGCACCGGTGGGCCTCCCGCTTGCAACGGTTTGGGCCAACACCACATTGGCGGCAGGTCGACAAACTTGCCGTGGTACTGCGGCTCATCGTCGCTCCAGATGCGGCGAATAGCGAGCATACGTTCGCGGGTAACCTTCCAGCGATCGCCATAAGCCACGCCGTGGTCTTCCATTTCTTCCGCGTTCCAACCCGCGCCGATGCCAAACAGCAGGCGCCCGCCGGACAGGCGATCGAGGGAAGCGGTGGCCTTGGCCAGGTTGATAGGATCATGTTCGGTGACCAAGGTCACGCCAGTGCCCAGTTTTAATGTGCGCGTAGTCGCTGCGGCGATCGACAGTGCAACAAACTGATCGTGACAATGCCAGTACATGGACGGGAGTTCGCCACCCCCGATAAAAGGCGAACGCCGACTGGTTGGGATGTGGGTGTGTTCGGCATAAAACAGCGACTCAAAGCCCCGCGCTTCCAAGGCCGGCGCGAGGTCTTGCGGTTCGATGCTGGTATCGGTCGGGAAACAGATGATGCCAAAATCCATGGGGCCCGTTCCTCATACTGTTGCAGGTCTGAATCAATTCGGACCTGCGGTTAAAGAAATTTATGCTCTGACAGGACAATTACACGCCGCCCCAGGTTTCTTCAGTATGCAAGCGTGACAGGTAGATTTTTTTGATCTTCCATTCATTGCCTTCTTTGACGTAGTCCTCGTGATAGTGCCCCCAACCCTTGAAGGTGCCCTTAGGCGAACGGATGAAATCCCACATCGACCAGATACCCTTGGCGGTGGTCGGGCTGGTCAGTTCGATCTCCGGCATATAACCCTGATGTACAGAACGCGCTTCGACAAATAATCCGCTGACTGCCGCTACCAGATTCTCGCGACCACTGCAGCTGATGGGGTCGACCGGCGCTGTCATATCGAGTCGTGGTGGGCCGTCGTAGGTGGCCACCACATCGGCCGTGAAACAGTTGCGCCACTCGTCCCACACACGTGTATCCATATGACGGAAATAGCGCGCTTTGAGCTGTTTGATCAATTCGATTTCTTCAAGATTGCTGGCCATAATTCCCCCTGGTTTTTGTTCGTTAATGCTGCACTGGGCAAGCTGAGCTGATTCTAAGGGGGCGAGCGGGCCCAGCGATAGTCGCGTTTGTGCGCGGCGCTCACAGCTCAAGAACGGTGTGGTGGGACTACCCCTAAACGAGCCGCGATCAGGATCTGTGCACGCTCTTCCAAGAGTACGGCGTTCACGCTGCCGGCGTAGATACGGCCGGCACGTAGCAGTTCGGCGTGGATGTCAGCCCCCAGCCTTGCGTCATGGCAGTGGAAGTCCAGCCCTTCGCGCAGTTCAGCGCTCAGTGCCTTAAAAGCGCGAAAGGCGCTGCCTTTGATCACGCCGCAGGCCGTGTCTAATTCTTTGAAGGTCATCAACGCACCGCCTTCGCAGGGGCGCGCTGGTGTTGCAGGTGGGCCAGACGTCATGGTGCGATCAGTGGCCAGTGCGCCCAGCCATGCGGCTGGACTGGTCACCATCCTTGGCGTCGTCCTGATGCTCGTCGAGCACAAAACGCGGCTTGATTATTCTGACCAGCGCCGGCAACACGGTGACCGCGCCAATCATATTGCTGGTCATGAGCAACAACAGCAGCATGGCCATTTCACTGTTAAAACGCAGTGACGAGCCTGGGATCCAATAAATAATGCCGGCAATGACCATCACGGCGGTGAAGAGCACGGCAGCGCCGGTGGTCGAAAGGCTGACCCTTACGGCATCATCGAGGGAGCGATGGCGCACCTCAGCGCGAATGCGGTCTATGACATACAGCGCGTAGTCGACGCCCAGTCCTACGCCGACTGAAGTCACCGGCAAGGTGTTCACGTTCAAGCCAATGCCACGAAAGCCCATATAGGCGCGGTTAATTAATACCGCCAACGCCAGTACCACAAACACCAGCAGTGCTGCCACGAAGGACCGGTAAGTCACCAGCACCGACAGCATACAGACCACGATGATAAGCACGGTCTGCAGCAGTTCCGATTGTTCAACTTCCTGGTTGGCGGCCGCCGTGGTACCGATGATGCCGCCGGCAAAACGTGCGCTCACACCCTCTACGGGGTGGGTATCCACAAACTGCTGGGCCGACGTTATGGCGGCCTGCACTGTCGGTCCCGTAGCGTCTTTGAAGAACATGACAAAATTGGCGGTGCGACCTTCGAGATCCATGTATTCAAGAATGGCGCCGGGCATAGCCGTACCGGCCTCGTACATGAATAAAGTATTGCCGATATCCTTTTGCGTGGTGGGCACCAGTGACCACCGCGGGTCGTCGTAGTGATAGAGCCGGTTGATAGAGCGCACCAGGGTAGGTATGTCGCGGGTGCCGCCAAAATTTGGCGCGCTGGCCATGTGCTGGCGGAATTCTTCCATCATTGCCAGCACGGCGGGCTCTTTCATCTTATGAGCCTGGTCGCCCTCGAAATAAATACTGAGTTGATTGGCGCCAAAAAACATACGCGCGATGTGCGCTGCCGCGAGGTTGTATTCCGATTCGGGAAACAGAATGGGTGAGCCGGGTTTTTCCTCGCCAACGGTGGCGTCTTGGGCATAGTAGGATGCGAGCAGAACCAGTAGCGTGAGGCCGCCAAACAGCGGCACCGACGCGCCGCGAGAAGTGATGAAGCGTGCCAGACGGCTCATGATGCGTGCATAGGCGTTGCTGGTTTCTTCACCGGTCAGGATCTTAGGCGCAGGCAGGTAGGACAGCACCAAAGGCACCATGACCGCGACTGTGATCATGTTACTGAAAGACCAGAATGCGCAGAAATATCCAAGCTTGGCGATGATCGGGATAGAGGACACCGCAAGTACCAACAAGCCGGCGGCGTCGGTGAAGATGGCGATGGAGGCCGGCACGATCAATTCGCCCATACTGATGCGCACCGCTTCGTCACGGTTAGCGCCGCGTAGCAGTTCGTCGTGGTAGCGCTCCATCATCTGCACACAATGGCTGGCGGTGCGGGCCGAAATTAAGACCGGCACGACCAGAATCAAGGGGTCGAGGTTGTAACCCAGCCACCCCACCAAGCCCAGCCCCCACACTGCCGATGCAGCGGTACCCAGCAGCGGGATAAAAACACCGGCAAAGCTACGAAAATGCAGGTATAGGAGCAGCACCATCACCAGCAGCGTGACACTGAATATTGTCACGAGCTCGCTCGAGTGATGATAAATCCAGCCTTTCAACATCGGCTCGCCGGCCACATAGAGGGTGGCAGTGCCGTCGGTTTCAACTTCGGTCTTGAGCGCTTTCAGTCGCGCAAATATTTTGTTGTAGTCAAGGCGTTCTTCATCGAAGCCGGCCAGGATCAGCGCCGCCGAACCGTCGGCGGAAATATAGGTGCCATACACGATGTCGTTGTTGAGCGACTCTTCGCGTAGCTGCTTGAGGTGTTCGGGATCAGTGGGCAGGGTCTCGGGCAAAACCGGCTCAGACTTGATCAAACCACCGGCCGTGGTGCGCACGCGCCGTACTTTGGGATGGGCGATACTGGCGACCTGATAGTGATTAACACCCTGGATTAAATCCACTTCGCGTGTCAGCAGTTGTAATTTATCTAAGGTCGCAAAATTGAAGATGTCCCCGCTTTTGACCTGTAAAGACATCGATACCACGTTGGCACCACCGAAGGTCTGCTTCATGCGGTTGTAGTTCTGAATGTACTCGTGCTCGGCCGGCAATAGATCAGCAAAGCGCGAATAAACCTCGATTTTCCCCACCGCAAAGGCCAGCACCAGGGTTGGCACGAGAATGATGAGGATGGCGACGAGGCGGTGATCGAGAAACCAGTTGGCCATTTTCTGCCCACGGGTTAATGCGACTGAATGTTGCAAAAGGAACTCCGCAAACGGTGGTTGGTGCCATGGTGAGATGGATCGGTCAGCGGCATGCTGCCAGAGATTGCCACGAAGTGAAATTGCGCGATAGCGATACCAACTCAGCAAGGCAGACACGGTGTGACAGCGCACTTCATTCCGCTGTGCCATCGTGCCAATATCGCGCGGCGGGCCGGTTGAAATAACAGAGCGATTCATGGACAAGAACGAGGAGGGGAGTTGAGCGCATGCCTAACGCGCGCATCGAAGCTGTGAAACGCTGGGCGCGCGCGCGCCAGATCCGTCGGCAACATGTGATTGTCGTCAGCCTGTTGCTGCTGGTGGGCGCGGCGCTTACCTATGTCACGCGACCCAGCGTTCAGCGCGAATTTGCGCTCGAAAAACTCGCGCCCCTGGTCGACAACCTCGCCATCGATTATGTGCAGATCACACCGTGGTCAGCACAATTGCGCGGTGTCGAACTTGCCTACGGTGGTGGCCGCTATCAAATCGGTCGGCTCGCATTGGGCTTTAACCCAGTAGCCCTGGTCGCCCATACACTTTCCATACGTTACCTACAGCTCTCCGATACCGTTATTGATGTGCGAACGTTGGCGCCGAGCCCACCCTCGACCAACCCCTTTCCCGGCGTGCTCGCTTCGATGAACCACGGCTACGCGCTCAGACTCGATACCATTGAAGCGCAGCTGGCGGTATTGCTGGCAGGGGATCAGAAACTTGACCTGACCTTGGGTGGCAGCGGTTTTGCGCCGCTACGAATTGGCACCCTGAAGCTCAACGCCCTATTCGCCCCGGGCGGCGAGCAGCCGCCCTTGAACGCCAGTGGTCAGGTGCTCATCTCGCAGATAAATCGAGGCCGCGTGCAATTACTCGACGCGAAGTTCGAAACGGACGTGCCGCTAGCACCGGGCAGCACCACGCAGCACCTCGAAGCGATGCTCGAAATCGAGCCACCGACGGAATATGCCGAGGCCCGCAACGAGCTGCGGATTGTCACCGCAGCCGACGGTAGTCAGCACACCATCCCCGATCCCGAGGCGATTGCACTGCGGCTGCGGCTGGGCAACGAAAGTCCGGCGCGATTTGAGATCTCCGGTCGTTACCGTGGTGAGGACGGTCTGTTTCGTGGTCACTATCGGTTGGCCGATATCGCCCGTCTGCTCGATACGTTGGCCGGTGGCGCGCCGCTGCCAACGCTGGTCACTGATACCGACGGCCAGGTGGAGTTGGACAGCGTAAAGCTGCGCGGCAAGCTTGCGCTCAACTCGCGCACGCGCGTCAGTGCGTTACAGCGTGTGCTGGGTGAAACCGCAGCGCTGCCCGCCCATGTTGATCTGGCACTTGTCAGTCATGGCAATTTCGACGCGCAGCAATTCACCCTGAATAGTTTGAACCTGAAGCTGCTCGATGTGGATTCGAGCGTGCGCCTCGAGGCTGTCACCGGCGCGCCGGTCAGTGTCCCCTATGCGGCGCCGCTGACTATTCTCGACACACCACGCGAACTGGCGCGCGTGGCGCTCGGTCCTCTGCCCTTGGCCTGGTTACAGGGCCTTGCGCCGGGATATACGCTTAACGGCGAGCTGCTCGGGCCTTACGCACTGGCGATCGATGACAAAAAGCGCGTGCGTCTCGAGGCGCTGGCGCCGAGTGTGCTGAGTAATGTGCGGGTCGCCGCCATCGGGCCCGCGAGTGATGTCGACAACGCACCAGCACAGCTGACAGTTCTGGTTGATGACCTTCATCTCGCGACAAGAATGTCGGCGAGCTGGTCGGCGGACTATCTGCGCGCCAATCTGATTGATACCCAAATCATGATTGACACGAACAAGCTCGCACAGTTCACGCTGAAGGCCGCCAGCAAGCAACCAGCCGACGCCGATGCCATACGCACCTGGCGGGTACGCACCACAGCGGCCGCAAATTACGACGCGCTGAGTGCGGTGCCGGCAGTCAACGCAAGGCTCAAAGACTACCCGCTGCCCGCCGGACTGAACCTTGCCGTCAAAGGTATCCTCACGCAACGCGCCCAGGCCGTCTCGCTAGAAAAAGCGCAGCTCGATGTCAGCGCGCCCAACAGCCCACAACTGCTGAAGGTAGTTGGCTTGCAAGCGTTCCACGCCACCCTCGGCGATACCGTCACACTCAACAACTCAGCGGGGGAGCTGGCGACGCTCGCGGCGCGCGGCATTGACCTCGCCTGGCTCAATCCAATACTGGAGGGCATCACCTTGGGCGGGCGCCTGGCCAGTGCTGATTTCAAGCTGGTTGCACCTAGCGCTGGCAGCTTGGCCTTGACCGCTACCGCGCCGGTTGGCATCGATGGTCTGAGCGTCAATCGCGATGGTGTCGATCTGCTGCAAGGGCTGACCATACGCACTACGCCGGATGTTTATTACAGTGCTAACGACAGCCGCGCTGTATTCAAAGGCCTGAGCATACGCAGTGGCGCAGGGAGCCTTGCCAGTGGTGAGCTGAATGTCGCCGTACATAAGGAAACAGATCAGCCACCGCAGGTGGCAAGCAATGGCCGCCTCGCGCTGGATATCAACCAGATTGCCGCGCAACCGCTGGTGGCCGGCGCCACGCCTGAACCGCTGCCGGAGGTGCCGTTACAGGCGTCCCTTGATTTTGACATCACCGCCAAAGGTGAGAGCGTCAACGTCAAGCGTACGCTCGCCGACCTGAGCATCGATGGGCGCGCGCGCTTGCATCTCGAAGCGAGCCCGGGGCTGGTACTCAGGACGCAGCTCGCTAAAGGTGAAGACCTTGCCCAATATTTTGTCGGCGCGGCAGCACTCGATATCAAGGATCTGTCGTCGGAAACCTTGAATCGATTTGTGCCCCTGGGCCCTTTGAGTTTTGCTGAGATCAATTCAAGTTTGCGCATCCGTTCCGACGGTAAGATTCTGCGCGCTTCAACCCTCGCGCCGCTGGGTGTTGACGCGGCGCGGGTGAACGATGGCTCCACTGAAATGCTGCGCGAGTTTTCATTGAAAACCAACGCGAGCGTCAGCTTGGAAGGCCATGAAATCCGCGCCCGTCTCAAGGACTTTGCTCTGACGTTTACGGCGCAGCCCACCACCCCAGCGCTGACCGGTTTTATCAAGGCGCACATCGATCCCGATAAACCGGTAGCGTTTACCTTGCTCGACGCCAAGCTCGATGCCGACTTGCCCCAGCTGCTGGCGCAGCCCGCAGTCATGCCCGGCCATAAATTAAAAAGCGGCACGTTGGTTTTTGAGGTTGCGGTCGACGCCGCGCGTAAGCTCACCGCCACCGCGGTTCTCGACCGTCTGGCCTCCGACGAAGTACTCGCCATTCAAACCTTCGAGTTGCCGGTCAGTGGCGAAATGGCAGCCGATGGACTTGGCTTCAGCTTCACCGCGCCTCTGATCGGACGCGGCAAGTCCGGGATCAGCAATGCCACCGTCAGCGGCCAATATGCACCACAGCCCGACGAGTTGCGGGTACTGAATCTCGACATCGCCAGTGAGGTGTTCTACCTAAACGACATCCTCGCCACCGCCCAGGCGATTAAGGGCGGTTCGGCCGCCGTAACCAACCCCGAGGCGCCACCGGGCGAAGCTGTCAAGCCGGTGAAAATCGCCATGAATGAAACGCCCGACACCAAAGCAGCATGGAAGGTGTTGTCGCCAGCGGTGATGATCAATCTTCAAGTCGATAAACTTTTTTATACGGACTACCTGGCTTTTACTGACGTTGGTGGTCAGGTCGATGTGCGCAGGCACAAACTCGCCTTTAATGGCATTAAGGCCCATTTTCACGACAGTGCTTTGCGCTTTGACGGTCTGACAGGTTTTGATGCAAAAGCAGCGCAGCCCTATAACCTTGATATGACCGGCACCGTCAAAGACTTCAACCTCAACCAGTTTTTTACTGAATTGGTGCCGGGCGAAAAACCACGGGTCGAGGGTTTGTTTGGCATTGACGTCAAGGCTTTTGGCCAGTTTCCAAATTTCTCGCAGCTGCGCAATAAAGCTTTGTTTGATATTCGTATGCAAAGTCGCGATGGGTTATTCCGGCCGCTGCCGCCCGATAGTGGTCTCGTGCTCGGTGCGTCCGATGTGCTAGGTGTCGTGGGTGAAGGTTTGTCCTACGTGCCGACCGGCGGTTTTGGGGCTGGTGCCATCGCGCGACTGGTGAATTACATCGTGCGCATCGACTACGACACCATCGACATTCATCTGCAACGCAACGAGTCCCGCGACGTGACCATTGAACAGTTCCAACTTCTGAGCCCAACCATTGCGTTACTCGCGACCGGCGGCATCAAACATCAGGACGGCAGCGATATCTTCGACAGCCCGCTGGAGCTGAATGCAAACCTCGACATGCTCGGGCGTGGCGCGGCAATTCTCTACAGCATGGATCTCATGCAGAACAGCCAGAACGCGCTCGGCTATTGGCGTGGCCCGGAATTTCGCATCTGGGGTACGCCGTCCCAGACTCATTCCAATTTTGAGGATGTAATCAATCAAGCCGCCGATGGCACTACCAAAGGTGCTTTCCTGCGGCCCATCTCGGGTCTTATCGGCAATCTGAAATATCGCTGGTTTGATCGCGACAGTCGCAAGCGCGAGGCTTTGTTGAATGAACGCTTGTTGAAACGGCTAGAGAAGAAAGACGGGGACAAGGAAGGCAATGCCGAAGCGCCGGTCAGCGTTGAAAGCGCGCCTGCTAGCGAGGCGCCCTCCAGCCGCGCACCCTGAAGCGCGCGGCGGCGCTGAGTCTCAATTTAAGATTTGATCAAGTTCTAAGCCATTGCGCCCGTGCACGGCAGAGATCTGGCGCAGCCGCCGCGCGTGCCAGTCTTCGCTCTGGGGCCAGGCAAAACGCCAACGCCACTGATCAGACGCCAACCCTGGTGTATTCAAGCGTGCTTCGGACGACAGGCAGAGCACATCTTGCAGGGGATAAATGGCAGACCTGGCAACGGCGGCAGAAGCCGCGTGAATCAAGTCCCAAGCCATTTCTACGCCATCGGACTTAAGGTAGACGCGGGCAAAATTGCGTTCGCGCTCACTGGCCTGGGCGAACCAGCCGCGACTTGTATCGTTGTCGTGGGTGCCGGTGTAAACCACGCAATCTTGCGGTAGCTTGTGCGGCAGGTTGAGATCCTGCGCATCGGCGTTAAATGCAAATTGCAAAACGCGCATACCAGGCAGACCCGCTGCGCGGCGCAGTTCGTGCACAGCCGGGGTGATGGTGCCGAGGTCTTCGGCGATCAAAGGCAGCTGTCCACGGGGCACAGCCAGGCCCCGTTCAAGCGCGCTGAAAAATTCGTATCCCGGGCCCGGCTGCCAGCGGCCGGCGACGGCGGTCTTAGCGTGGGCATCCACTTCCCAATAGGACTCCAGGGCGCGGAAATGATCGATGCGCACCACATCGGCCCGACCTAGCGCGGTACGCAGCCGCGCTTGCCACCAAAGGTAACCGTCCTCCCGATGTTGTGCCCAGCGATACAGAGGATTGCCCCATAACTGTCCGTCCGCGCTGAAATAATCTGGCGGTACACCCGCCACCACGATGGGCTGCCCGTAGGTGTCCAATTCGAACAAGCCGCGATGTGTCCACACATCGACACTGTCGTGCGCCACGTAAATGGGCAGGTCGCCGATGATCCGTATACCGCGGCCATGGGCATAAGCGCGGATGGCTTGCCACTGCCACGCGAAACTCCATTGCGCAAAACGCCAGAAATCGATCTCCGGCGCAAGACGCTCACGCGCCGCGCGCAGGCTGCTCGGATCGCGCCCGGCGAGATCGTCAGGCCACTGCACCCAACTCAAATGTTCGCCCTGGGATCCGCGCAGGGCCATGAAGAGCACATAGTCATCGAGCCACGCACGCTCGCCGTCACACCATGCGCGGAATTCGTCGTGCAGATCAGCAAACTGCCGGGGCAGCGAAAAAAATCGTTGGGCGGCGATGTGCAGCAAGCGCACGCGTAGGCGCGTGCTGGACTCGAAATCAACCGCGCCAGGCTTGGCACTATGGCGTGTCAGTTCGTGTTTAAGCATCTCGTCATCGAGCAAGCCGACGCGGGCCAGTTCCTCAGGTGATATCAGGTTTAAATTGCCGGCATGGGCCGATGGACTGGTATAGGGTGAATAACCCGGACCAACCGGGTTAAGCGGCAATACTTGCCACAACGATTGTCCGGCCTGTGCCAGCCAGTCAATGAATTGGCGCGCGCCGTCACCCAATTCGCCGCTGCCTGTATCGCGCCCGTTGCCGTTGTTGTCATCGCGAGGTGCTGGCAGGCTGGTGGCATGCAACAAAATGCCACTATCACGCACGGCACTCATGGGCCGTTTTCCGCGCGCCCGGTGAGCACCGTCACGCTACGCGCTTTTACGGTGAAACCCGCGCTTTCTACGCGTTGGCCGTCAACCGCGAACGGTGCGGCCAATGCGGTGTCCAGGCGCAGTGTCCATTCGCCGCGTGGTAGGGGGAACGGACTATCCTTGTGCTCGGCATTAAACAGGACCAGCAGCGGCGTGGTGCCTTCGATGGCCCGCGCGCCGAGCAACATGCCCAGCACGAAGCGTTGAGCTTCCTGCCAATGTTCGGCCTGCATCGGTTCGCCTTGGCGATTGAGCCAAGTCACATCCCGCACACCCTGGCCATCGTGTTCACCATTCCACCAGCGGCCGTCGTGCAACTGCGGCGTCGCCCGGCGCAACTCGATCAGGCGCGCAGTGAAATCAAATAACGCGTGATCGGCGTTGGCCCAATCGTACCAACTGAAATCGTCGTCGTGAGCATAGGCATTATTGTTGCCACGTTGTGTGCGCCCAAGTTCGTCGCCGCCCAATAACAAAGGCACACCGCGCGAGAGCATAAGGGTGGCCAGCAGCGCGCGCTTCAAGCGACTGCGCAGGGTATTGACCATTAAAAGATCGGTGTCGCCTTCAGCACCGCAGTTCCAGCTCAGATTGTGATCCGAGCCGTCGCGGTTTTCTTCGCCATTGCTCTCGTTGTGTTTGCGATCAAAGCTGAGCAGATCGTGCAGCGTGAAGCCATCGTGAGCGGCCACATAGTTGATGCCGGCAAAAACGGAACGCCCGCCGTGGCAGAACAGATCGCTGGAGCCCGCCAGGCGCGCGGCAAACTCGCCGCGATCGGCCGTTTTGCGTATCCAGAAGGCACGCGTCGCGTCGCGGTAGCGGTCGTTCCATTCGGACCAGCCCGGTGGGAAACGACCCAGCTGATAACCGCCGGGACCGGCATCCCATGGTTCAGCGATCAGTTTCACCCGCGACAGGAGCGGGTCCTGCGACACTGCCACTAGAAACGGGTGACGGTCGTTGAAGCCCTGCGCACCGCGCGCGAGTGATGCCGCAAGATCAAAGCGGAACCCGTCGACATGCATATCGGCTACCCAGTAACGCAGGCAGTCGAGCACAAACTGCACTACTCGAGGTTGTGATAGATCGAGACTGTTGCCCGTGCCGCTATGGTTTTCGTAGAACCGCGCGTCTTCATGGCGCAGCCGATACCAACTGGCGTTATCAAGACCGCGCCAGGACACGGTCGGACCGCGCTGATCCGATTCGGCAGTGTGATTGAACACCACATCCAGGATGACCTCGATGCCCGCCGCGTGCAGCTGCGTTACCATGGTGCGAAATTCACGCACAGCGTCTACGGCGGCAAAACGTGCATCGGGTACACAGAACGCCAGCGTGTTGTAGCCCCAGTAGTTGTGCGCGCCGCGCCGCGTGAGCGTATGTTCAGTTAAATGTTGTTGTATGGGCAGCAGGCTGACGGCACTGACACCCAGGCGGCGCAGATGCTCGATAGCGGCGGGTGAGGACACCCCGAGAAAACGCCCGCGCTGCGCGGTTGCGACGTCGGGATGGCGCCAGGTAAAACCCTTGACATGCACTTCGTACAACACGCTGCTGGCCCACGGAATACGCGGTGGCCGGTCGTTTCCCCAGTCGAAGTAATCTAACTCAATGGCGGCCTTGGGCATGTCGCGCGCATTGTCGAGTGCCACGTGTTTATCGTTGGGGTCGTGCACATCACCGAGATGGGCTTCGCTCCAACGCCATTGTCCGGCCAGTCTTCGCGCATAGGGGTCAAGCAGCAGCTTGGCCGGGTTAAAACGATGGCCGCGCGCGGCGTCGTTAACACCGTAGGCGCGCAGCCCATAAACCAAGCCCGGCCCGCCGCCCGGCAACAATCCATGCCACACCCCATCGGTATAGGTGGGCAGCGCGATGCGCGCGAGTTCATCGACCCCATCGCGATCGTAAAGACACAGCTCGATGCGCGTGGCGTAGGCCGAGAACACAGCGAAATTCACGCCGCCGTCCACCAGGGTCGCGCCCAGCGGCCACGGCGTGCCGGATTCCAAAGTCATAGGGTCAGGGTGTCCATTGCAGATAGATAGCGGCCAAAGGCGGCAAGTTGAGTAATAACGAAGTTGCTCGGCCGTGGGCCGCTACCGGTTCGGCCACCAGAGGCGCGCCGTGGTTACCGAGATTGCTGCCGCCAAAATAGTCAGAATCAGAATTCAGGCATTCGCGCCAGGCGCCGTGTGCTGGCACGCCAAGGCGATAGGCATGTCGCACAACGGGTGTGAAATTGCAGACGACAATGATTCTTTGCGCGGGATCGTGCCCGTGGCGAAGGAAAGCCAGCACGCTTAATGCATGCTCCTCGTGACTGAGCCACTCAAAACCGCCGGCTTCGCTATCGCGCGCGTGCAGTGCCGGCAACGAGCGATAAGCGCGGTTCAACTCGCGCACCAGCGTTTGTATGCCACGGTGGGCCGGGTCGTCGAGCAAATGCCAGTCAAGGCTGTGATTGTGATCCCATTCACGTAGCTGGCCGAACTCGCCGCCCATGAATAACAGCTTGCGACCTGGATGGGCATACATGAAGGCCAGCAACAAACGCAGATTGGCGAAGCGCTGCCAGCGATCGCCGGGCATTTTGCCGAGCAGCGAGCCTTTGCCGTGCACCACCTCGTCGTGGGACAGGGGCAGCACAAAATGTTCTTGAAAGGCGTACATCAAGCCAAAGGTCAGCTCGTTCTGATGGTGGGCGCGATATAGCGGGTCGCGCGCGAAGTAACGCAGCACATCGTTCATCCAGCCCATATTCCACTTATAGTGGAAGCCCAGGCCGCCACTGTTGGTGGGTTGGCTGACACCCGGCCAGCTGGTCGATTCTTCGGCGATGGTCAGCGCTGTGGGATAAGCAGCGCCCAACTCTTCGTTCATGCGGCGCAGAAAAGCGATAGCTTCCAGATTTTCACGACCGCCGTGTTTATTGGGCAGCCATTCACCCGAGGCACGGCTGTAGTCGCGATAAATCATCGATGCCACGGCGTCTACGCGCAGGCCGTCGATACCAAAACACTCGATCCAGTAGCGTGCATTGCCGATCAGAAAATCCCGCACTTCGAGACGACCGTAGTTGTAGATCAACGTGCCCCAATCGGGATGGCTGCCTTCACGCGGATCGGCATGTTCATACAGATGAGTGCCATCAAAGCGCACCAGGCCGTGGGCGTCTGCCGGAAAGTGGCCAGGCACCCAGTCGAGGATGACACTCAGATCGGCAGCGTGGCAGCGTGTTACGAAGCGCTGCAAACCGGCCGGTTCACCGCAGCGCGCCGTGGGCGCATAGAGGCCGATGGGTTGATAGCCCCACGAACCGTCGAAGGGGTGCTCGGCGATCGGCATTAATTCCAGGTGGGTAAAGCCGAGATCGCAGACGTAGGGAATGAGCATGTCAGCCAATTCATCCCAGCTCGGCCAACGTTCGCCATCGGCACCCGCACGGCGCCAGGATCCGACATGGACTTCGTAGATCGCCATCGGCGCATCCAAGGTGAGCGTGCGCCGCTTGCTGGGTGGACTCGACGGCTCGGCGGCGACCACCGACGCCGTCGCTGGCCGCAGTTCGCACTGGCGTGCATAGGGATCAGCGCGCCAGGCTTGGCGGTTACCGTGACCATCAAGCAGCGCAAATTTGTAGCGTGCGCCGCTGGTGACTGTCGGCAGAAATATTTCCCATACACCGGCTTCAGGTCGAAGTCGCATGGGGTGGCGTCTTTCGTCCCAGAAATTCCAGTCGCCCACCACGCAAACACGCCTTGCCTGGGGCGCCCATACCGCGAACAGCGTGCCGTTTTCACCGTCAATGCAACAACAGTGGGCGCCGAGTTTTTCAAAGGGACGCTGCTCGGTGCCTTCGGCCAGTAGCCATAAATCGTTCGCACCGAGCAGCGGCAAATGACGATAGGGGTCGTCAATGACGTCGTGCCTCGAACCGTCCTGCCACGTAACCCGCAGGCGATAATCCGGTCGCGCCCGCAGCTTGGGTAAACAGGCTTTGAACAAACCGCGTTCATCGCTCATGTGCATCTGCGCCAGCACGGCCAGGTTGGCGCGGCTGATGACGTCAACCTGCGCGGCGCCGGGCAAAAAGACATGCACCCACCAGCGTCCCGCCTCGTTCTGATGAGGCCCCAGCACTGCAAAAGGATCGCCATGTTCGCCGGCTAGCAGCGCGTCCCAGGCACCCGCTGGCACCAGGGGTTCACGCTGCCGGAGCGTTTTTGACTGGTCAGTCAACGACGGGCGTGACCCGCCAGATCTGCTCGGCATATTCGGCGATAGTGCGGTCGCTGGAAAAAGCGCCCATGCCCGCAACATTGAGCAAGGCACGCCGCGCCCAGGCCGACTGGTCGCGATACAACGCGTCCACCTGGCTTTGCGCAGTGAGATAAGAAGCAAAGTCGGCGAGCAGCAGATAGTGATCGCCAAAACGTAACAACGAGTCGACCAACGCTACGAAGCGCTGCGGTTCTTCCGGTGAAAACTCACCGAAGGCAATACTGTCGAGCACGCGTTTCAAAACCGGATTGTTCTCGTAGTAATCGAGCGGCCGATGGCCAGTAACACGCAGCCGTTCGACTTCGGCGGCACTCATGCCAAAGATAAAGATATTTTCCGGCCCCACTTCTTCGCGGATCTCAATATTGGCACCGTCAAGGGTGCCGATGGTCAGCGCGCCATTGAGCGCAAATTTCATGTTGCCGGTACCCGAGGCCTCGGTGCCGGCGGTTGATATCTGTTCGGATAAATCCGCAGCCGGCATGACAAGTTCGGCTACCGACACGCTGTAATTCGGCACAAACACCACCTTCAGCAGATGGTTAACACGCTCGTCGTGATTAATCCGCGCGGCGATGTCGTTGATGAGCTTGATCACCAGCTTGGCCATGCGATAGGCCGAAGCCGCTTTGCCCGCAAATAACACGGTGCGTGGCACCCAGCCCGCATTCGGGTTAGCGAGGATGGCGTGATAACGCGCGACCACGTGCAGGGCGTTCAGCAGTTGGCGTTTGTACTCGTGGATGCGCTTGACCTGCACATCGAATAACGAGTCAGGGTTTATGGATAAACCGAGCTGCTGCTCAACCCAGTTAGCCAGGCGTTGTTTGTTAGCGCGTTTAATCGCGGCGAAGCGCAGTAACAGTTCGCGGTCATCAGCTTGCGCGCGCAGGCCAGCCAGCTCATCGAGGTCCCGCCGCCAGCCCTCGCCAAGACGTTCGTCCAATAGCGCGGTGAGGCCGCGATTGGCGCTGACCAACCAGCGCCGTGGTGTGATGCCGTTGGTTTTGTTGCAGAAGCGTGTTGGCCACAGGCGTGCGAAGTCGGCAAAAATCGATTGCACGATGAGCTCACTGTGCAGCTTGGATACACCGTTGACCGTATGACTCGCCACCACCGATAGGTGCGCCATGCGGACACGCCGCTCACCGGACTCGTCGATCAACGACAGCCGCGCCAGCAGGGCCGGATCTTCGCCGCCGCCGGCACGCACTTCGGCCAGAAAGCGCTCGTTGATTTCAAAGATGATCTCAAGATGGCGAGGCAGCACGCTGCGCATCATTTCCAGCGGCCAGGTCTCCAACGCTTCGGGCATCAAGGTGTGATTGGTGTAGGAAAAGATGCGCGTGCACATCGCCCAGGCGTCTGCCCATTCAAGGCGGTGGATATCCAACAGCAATCGCATCAGTTCGGGCACCGCGATGGCCGGATGGGTATCGTTCAGATGGACTGCGACCTTATCCGGCAATTGCTCAAAATCGGCGTGCTCGCGCATGTAGCGGGTGAGAATGTCCTGCATCGATGCGCTGGTGAAAAAAAACTCCTGGCGCAGGCGCAGCTCGCGGCCTTGATAACTGGAATCGTCCGGATACAGCACACGCGTGACATTTTCCGAGAGATTCTTGGCCCGCACGGCGCGCATATAGTCGCCCTGATTGAACAAAGCGAGGTCCAGCGACTGTGCTGCTTTGGCATGCCATAGGCGCAAAGTACTCACTGCACGCGTGCCATGGCCGGGCACAATCACGTCGTAGGCCATCGCCAGCACTGATTCGGTATCGACCCACTGCGCACCATCGTCACTGCGTCTGACCCAGCCGCCGAAATGAATGGCATAGGTGGTATCGGGGCGGGGGAACTCCCACGGATTGCCGTACTTCAACCAGTCGTCCGGTTGTTCGACCTGATAACCATTGAGAATGTGCTGCGCAAACATGCCGTAGTCGTAGCGGATGCCGTAGCCAAAACTCGGCAGACCCAGAGTTGCCATGGAATCCAGGAAGCAGGCAGCCAAACGCCCGAGGCCGCCATTGCCTAAGGCCGCGTCAGGCTCTTGCTCGCGGATCTCTTCGAGATCTACGCCCAAGCCAGTGACCGCGGTCGCGAGTTCGTCGTACAAATCGAGTGCGTGCAGTGCATTGGATAAGGTGCGTCCGATCAGAAACTCCATCGACAGGTAATAAACACGCTTGGCGTCGGCCGCGCGCCAGCGTTGTGTGGTTTCCATCCAACGTTCAACCAAACGGTCACGCACCGCGCTGGCCACCGCGTGGTACCAGTCTTGCGTCGTCGCTACATCGGGATAGCGGCCGCCGCTATAAAGCAGCGCATGGGCTACCGAGCGGCGCAGCGCGAGTGGATCGTTCTGCGGCGGTTCGACGGGGAATGGATGTTTTGGATCAGACATCGTGAATCGATTGTAACGCGATGCACGGTCTGGAAAACTACCTTATCTATTCGACTCATCGAATGAAATTTTATGCGCACCCATAGCGGGCGCATCACCAGTCAGGGGAGCTTTATGGTGCTCGAAGAACCGCAACAACTCCGGATGCTGCGCCGTTCCTATGCTTTTGTGCTGGCCGGAGGTCGTGGTTCGCGCCTCAAACAACTGACCGATGTGCGCT
>JAYUQF010000596.1:0-6679 GCA_043756885.1 Pseudomonadota bacterium | reverse complement strand
CGGGCAGCAGCCCGCTCGCTTACCCGGTCAGTGGCGACTTCATCGACCTGGCCAGTCTTGTTGACTACACCTTTACCCCCGTAAGCACCGGCACCGCTGAGCATTACACGCTGTTCCAGGCCGGCGGCAACAATGGCAGCGGTGCTTCCCAGCTCAGCGCCGACCTGCTCGCCGATAACATCGCGACCTTTGTTTTTGTCGACCTCACGACGAGCGTCGCTGCGACCTATGCAGGCGCCACCAACTTCAACTTGTCGGGTCCGACACTGGGTCTTACGGTCAGCGCCGTGCCACTGCCAGCGGCCTTACCTTCCCAGCCCCGTAACACCCGCGCCGCTGCTAGCCCACGGCAATTGCGAAGTGCCGGATACGCTGCCACAGAGCATGAGATTCCAGGGTGCTTTAGCGCCGGAGTAATCAACCACAACCGCCGTACTGCTGAGCGTGCCGATAGTACTCATGACCACCGGCTGCACGTGCTGCGCGTTGGTGATGGTCAAGGGCCCTTCGTGGGCAAGGATCTCGGCACTGGTGCACATGCGTGAACCCGCGTAGGTGCTGTTGCATGCACCGTTCATCGCGATCGCACCCGCCGCTTCGCCGACGTTGTTGGTACTCGCGCCCAGATATATCGCAGGTGCAATAGCCGCAGCTGTCAATTGTGTTGCTGTGAGCCCGTTCAATGTATCGGCATTAGCTGCCTTGAAGTTGTAGGGCACGGCGCTCAGCAGGGTGCTGCGGCGACATTTCAGCATCGGCTCCAATTTTGATACCGGCCCACAGAGATTGTTCGAACAGGCCGGCTGGAAATGCGTTGCCGCCGGTGGAGCCGCCGTCCAGCAAGAGCGCAACTCGCAGCGTCTGCACGCCATTCACCGGTGCGCCGGCGGGGGTGGTGAGATAACCCTGATAGTCGAGCACCTCGGTGATCGCTGCCGATTGTGCTGGACTCAGCACCGCGCAGATCAGCAGCAAAAAAACAAGCTAAAAGACGAACGGGGCGGTCTGCTCATGGCGCGTGCACTCTGCATAGCAATAGGACTGGATAGTCGCAGGATAACGCGATGCCGAGAGTGGTCGCACACCCGCACAAATAGTGCTCCTGCGTTTGCGCACACGCTGTGTGGTTCATCATGCTGAAATCATCAACGCCTACAGTGCGGTTGCTTCTTTCTATCACGTCTGTGCGGCGCGAGACATCCGGAGCGAACACCGCCCTGTATCGACTATCTGGAGACACCCATGAAAACCCGCCTTCTGCTCGCCAGCTTCGTTGCCGCCGCCTGCACCGCTTCCGCCCAGGCTGACATCGTTTCCATCAACCTCGCTGGCTACACGCTGACTGGCAACTTTGCGCTGGATACCTTGAACGATGTGGGTCTGGAAGCATCCGGCGTGAGCTACGCACGGGATCGCGGCACTTTATTTTTTGTCGGCGACGAAGGCCTCGGTGTTGTCGAAGTGTCCCGTAGCGGGCAGACACTCGGCACCATGAGCTTCGATTGGACGGGCACCGGATCGAGCAACAATGACGCCGAAGGTGTTACTTACCTCGGTAACGGCGAACTGGTGGTCGTTGATGAAAGACCGCAGATTGCCTACAAATTTATTTTTACCAACGGTGGCAACGTCGCGCTTAACGGCGCCCCGAAAGTTGCCATCACCGGCAGCACGGTTAGCGTCGGCAATGTCGGCACGGAAGGCATAAGCATCGACCCGCGCAATGGCCAGTTTTACACCGTCAAGCAGGACAACCCGGCGCAACTGCGTGTCAGTACGCTCAACTTCGCCGTGGGCGGTGGCTCTGCGACCACCACCACGTTGTTCTCCGGCGCCTCTTCACTATTTGGTCTGGGCAGCCTCTCGGATCTACAGACCCTGTCACCGATCGATGCGCTGAATGGCACGGCGGCTGCCGATAACCTGCTGGTGCTCGGCGTGGAGTCGCGCAAACTCGTGGAGATCAACAGCGCCGGCACGATCCTCAGCGCCTTCGATCTGAGCGGGCTTACCAACCAGGCCATCGAAGGTGTCACGGTTGATGAACTCGGACGCATCTATCTGGTGGCGGAAGACTCCGGCACACCGAATTCTCGCCTGTTCGTTTTGACGCCGGCTCCCATTCCCGTACCTGCGGCTGCATGGCTGTTTGTCAGTGCGCTGGCAGGTTTAGCCAGTGTTGCGCGCAGCCGCCATGGGCGCGCGCGCAGCTGATAACAACAGCGCTTTGCGCACGCGCGAACAATTCTTGCCTGGGTCGCTGGTGGTTTTGCACGCCAGCGACATTGCCTTAGAGATATCAACACTCCCATCCATGCGTGGTGCCGCGCTGTGTTCGTGTCACCCGCCGGCCCGCCGGACTTTTCGAACGTGACACTTGTGTGAACAAATGCGGAGGTGCGAACCAGGACCATAGTTCTGCCATCAATTCCTCACATGGCGCGCGCAATATGATCGACATTCGAGACACCTTGCCGCGTTACGAGGAATACCGCCATGATGACTAACAAAAGCACGCCAGCCAGCCGCCACACAACCCAGATCAAAAGCCCATCGAGCATTGCTGCCGAACCGCTGAGTCGCGATGATGTGCTTGAACTTTTCGATTATGTCGAAGAAGGTTTGGCGATCACCGGCTGCGACCACAGCTTTCGCTGCACCGAAGCCTTCCTGGTGGTCAACGACATCACCATGGGGCCAGCCCTGAATTGGTTGCGCCGCTTTGGTGCCACTTGCGATTGCGAAGTGCTCGAAGAAGTTGAGCAGCGTTGGCTTGGTTCAGCTCAAGACGTCGGTTAAACAACTGCGTCCACACGCGTGATCAACAGCCGCGAGCGCGTGGCCTCAGCGTAGCTGCCAACGCAGTTTATTGATCCAGCGCGCTCGGCCGGTGCTCAGCGCCTATCGTTGCGGCTCAGCACCAACGGGCGCAAGCCGAGGCTTGCAATCAACACCATCGCGAACAGTAACGCGGCCGGCGGTAAGCTCGGCACTATGGCGGATACCGGAGGCACGGAGCTGGCGTTGACGGGGTCGCTTTCACCAGCGTCGAGGCGACCGTTGTGATTGAAGTCTTCGATGCCATCGGCAAAACCGTCTGCGTCCGAGTCAGCCACCAGTGGCAATGACGTCTGGGCCGGATCAGCGTCAGCGATGAAGTGTTGTGCGTCGGTGCCGAGCAGCGGCCCGTTTCCATCGGGATCGGCAACCCCGACCGTGACACCCAATTCAGTCCCATCGAGCAAACCATCGCCATCACTATCGGCATTACGCGGATCGGTTTCAGAACTATCCACGACGCCATTGTGGTTGGCGTCTTCGCTGCCATCGCTCATACCGTCATCGTCGCTATCGGCGTCCAGCGGATTGGTGCCGAGAGTGATTTCGAGGTTGTTGGCCAGGCCATCGTTGTCGCTATCCACAGTCAAGTTAAGCGCCACCACCGGATCGTGATCTGAGGCCCGCAAAGCATCGGCTGCATACAGACTGAGTTGCTGTCCAGCACTCTTAAAATTGGTGTTGTAGTCGAGGGCCGTCGGCTCATCGACGTTGATATGCAATTCGCTGACGGCCGTAACCTGACCAACCAGGCTGGCGCTGGCCAGCGCATAATCGAGATAGCCCCACTGGCCGTCAAAAACATAGGAATAAGCGAGTGGTCCGTTGCTAGCGGCAACGAGATCAACATAACCACCTGCTTCCAGACTCGTAATTGGGTCTTCTTTGCGGTATGCGTTGAGGTCGCCCGTGATCAACACGTCGCTGTCGCCGGTCACGGTTGGATTGGTAGCCAACCAGGTGGCTAATTGCTGGGTGGCGGCGGTGCGCGTCAAATTGCAATTGCCTTGACCGTCGCCGGTATCGGGGTCGCTTGGTACCGGGCTGAGATTGTCGTCGCAGGCACTGCCCTTGGATTTAAGATGGTTGCCCACCACGACCACACGGCCGCCGCTGAGATTGTCTTCAAAGGCCTGGATCAAGGCCGGGCGATTGCGTTGGATGGCGCCGTTGGCAGTGGTGTAAATGCCAAAAGCGCCGCTGTTCAACACCGAGGTCGTGCCTACCGGGGTGACTTTGGCAGGGCGGTAGAACATGGCGACCCGAATCGCATCGGAGCCGAGCACATTATTCACGCCGGTGCGGGCATCGGCGTTGATAAAAGCGAAGGTGCCCGGAGCCGTGGCCGCATTCAGTTTGTCCAACAGATCCTGTGCCGCACTGGCTGCGCCGTAACCGTCGTTTTCGAGTTCAGTTAATACCAGCACATCGGCCCCCGTGTTGAGCGCGGCGGCAACGGTTTTGGGCCATTGGCGGGCAAATTCCGCAGCACTTTCAGCACCGCGACAATCGGCAGCACTGCCACCTGTACCATTACTGCAGGCACCCAGGCCAAAGGTATTGAAGTAGTTGAGCAGATTAAATGCCGCGATCCGCACTGCACCCGCTTGCATCAAAGGCAGGGTGGGACGTGGATTAACAGCTTGGAAATGTGGCAGCACACCACCTAGCGCCGCGAGCGGACGCACGCGATAGCGCACCGGATCGCTGCTCGCCGGCACAAAGCTCGCCGTGGTGGCATCGGTCTGGGTCATGACACCCACGAGAGCGGTGATGGTGTCACCACCGCGCAGCGTATTGCTGGCGGATAAGGGTGCCCCCCCGCGTGCAAATACGATCGGATCGGGGTTCTGAATTTCATTGTCGTCGTCGAGCACGATGAGGTTGAGCTTGTTGGCCGCAGCCTGTGCCTGCGCAGCTGCACCGGGCGCCGCGACGGCCGTGGGTGTCGGGCGTCGGCCATTGGCACTGAGGGATACTTGGCCAAATCGGCCGAGCTGAAAGTGTTCGGTCACATGCAGGCTCTGAGGCATCGAGACCAGCATGCCTTCATAACGCTCCAGTGTTGGGGTAGCACCTGCGGCTACCGGCAAGTTGACAACGGTCGGTACGATGCTGGCGCTCGCTGCGCAGATCTCCACGGCACTGGCGGTGACTTGGGTTTGTGTTTCGCCCGAGCCATTGGTGAAGCCGTAGTCGCTGACTGAGCCCGTAACCTGCACCAACTGGCCGAGGGCAACACTGTTGGCGGTGCCGTTGAAAATAAACAGGCCGTCAGAGGTGTTGGTATCCCCGTCGGCGTCGCCCGGCAGGTTTTGCAGGTAAAAACCGCGCAGGGCATTGCCGGTTGGTCCACTGCCTGAATATTCGTAATCACCGACCACCACACCTCGCACGGTGCGCACACCCGACAGCGCAAAACTGCTGCCCGTGCCCTGGATCTGACCGATAGGCGTGGCACTGGCACTGCAGGCCGAAGCCGCCACGGTGAAGTTCGCGTTGACATCGGCAGCCAGCAGATCTGGTGGGTCATTGCTGTCGACATCGGCAATGCCGATGGCGCTGATTTTCACAACACAACTGGCACCCGGTGCCAGCGCTGTTGGTGGCGCCAGCGTGACACGGAGAACGTTGGGCAAGGGCAGCGCGTTGGAGACGATGGTGGTTCCCAGTGGGCATTGCAGGGCAACGGCACCAGCGGCGACATTCACGGCTTCGCTGAAGTCAACCTGTACGCGGGTGTTGTTTGGCACACCACTGGCACCACTGGCCGGCGCAGTTGAAATCACCACAGGCGCGGTATCGGGGCTGTCGTTGTCGGCAATGGTTACGCTGGCGTTATCGGGATTACCCAGCACATAGGTATTGCCAGCGACGAGCGTAAATAACACGGTCTCGTTGCCTTCAATGTCACCGTCATCAACCGGCGTTACGAGCACCGGCACACTGGCGCTGTTGGCGGGGATGATGATTTCGCCGGACAACACCGGCAGATAATCGGCACCCGCTGTTGCGCTGCCGGTGAGCATGTAAGCCACCGTCAGTGGCGCGCTGATGTCTGCGCCCGTGCGGCTGACGGTGAAAGTGCCGCTATCGGCGCCAGTCTCACTGGCGCTGGCATCGCTGGCATTCACCGCGACCACCGTGGTTGCGCCGCAGGCTGTCGCGACACTGGCGAGATTGCGTGGCAATGGTGTCCCTGCAAGTCCTGGTGTCGCACTTATGAAGTCGGCGGCATTGTTGTCGCTGTCGGCGCAGCCGAGCTGTTGGCGTTGGGCAATGGTGCTGACGGACAGTCCGGGAGCTGCGGCGGTCTCGAAAAAATTGGCAGCACCATAACCAATCAGGTCGACGATCTGAGCCAGCTGCGCGGTTGTGCAAGGTGTTGATCCACCATTACACGCCAAGCCACTGGCATTGTTGACCAGCGCAAACTTACCACTCGCCGAGGCCGCATTAGGTGCAGTGGCCAGGGTATCGGCGCTCACCGGCAAACTCGCGCCAACTGCCCCGGCACTATGGAGTTGAATGAGGTAATGCTGGCCCGGCGCGAGTACGCCGTTTAAGGCCACCGGACTGTTGGCGGCAAAATTTCCCGAGCCTGACGCGCTCGCGTATTGCAGGGTCCAACCGGCAATGCTGATGGTGGAAGTGCCACGATTAAATAGCTCAACGTAGTCGTTACGGTAAATCGCACCGCCGTTACCACCGCCGCCATACACTTGGCTGATGACAATGTCGGCACTGGCGCGCGCACTGGTGCTGGAGAAGCTGAGTGCCAGCAGCACCGCGCAGACCAGCCAGGGGGAAACATGAAGAGCGTCGTTGCGAGCGGTACGAT
>JAYUQF010000595.1:0-2547 GCA_043756885.1 Pseudomonadota bacterium | reverse complement strand
GCAGCGATGGTGACGGCGGACTCGCCGCCGTGCTTGAGCGCGGTGATGGCGCAGCCATGCAACAACTGGTCGCGAGCGCAGCACGCAACGTGCAATTGCAGAATATTCGCTTGTTTACCCAGCGCGGCATGTACATCCGCCGCATGCTGGAAGACATGGGCATCGATGAACTTGACGATTTACTGTACGCCCTGCTTAAGGCCAATGACGATGATGCACGTGGCTTGCGGCTTAAAGCGCAAAAATCACGCCTGATCGAAAACGTCGCTGAGTTGGTCGACCGTCAGATGCTGATGTACACCGCCAATGCCTGGCCCGCGCTGCGTGAAGAAGTGTTGCAGAAGACCCCGCTGGCACGCATCGAGATGCGCGATTTTAAAGTCATGCAGGAACTCGTGCGCAAGCTCGCCAAACGCCTGGTATCGCTGCATTCCCGGCGTCGCCACGTATCGCGTCGCGGCCAGCTCGACGTGCGGCGGACCATCAGGCGTAACATCGAATACGACGGTCTGTTGTTCGACACGGTGTGGAAACGGGTACGTGTTGACCGGCCCAAGGTCATCGCGGTGTGCGATGTATCCGGTTCGGTGGCACAGGTGGCACGCTTTTTACTATTGTTTCTTTATAGCGTCGCCGAAGTGCTGCCTAAGGTGCGCGCGTTTGCTTTTTCCAGCCACTTGGGCGAAGTGACCAGCCTGTTCGAACGCAAGCCAGTCGAAGAAGCTGTGGTTGAGACCATCAACACCTATGGTATGGGTTCAACCGACTATGGCGGCGCCCTGGCCGAACTGGAACGCCTGACCCTCGTCGATATCGACCAGCGCACTACGGTTATCATCCTCGGTGATGCGCGCTCGAATTACGGTGATGCAGGTGAGCGCTCGCTGCGACGCATACATGAGCGGGCCCGACGCGTGCTGTGGCTCAATCCGGAGCCACGGGCATTCTGGAATTCGGGTGACTCCGAGATGCAGAAACTCGGCGCAGCCTGCGACAAGATTGAATCCTGCCGCACACTCAAACATCTGGAGCGCGTGGTGAGTGAAATCGCGCGGACGGCGGTCTAGGCGTTGAGCGCGGTGTGCGCCTGGCAGCAGAGCACGGGGACTCTTCACATCTCGATATGTTCCATAGACTCCGCACCGTCGAGTTTGTCGAGCAGCGCGCGGTAGCGTGGATCGCGGACGTCCATCGTAACGGTGTCGGAAAAATCTGTACTTGGGTTGGCCGGCATCTGATCGAGCTTCAAGAGGCTCATGTGAAGTTGACGAAGCTGATCGAGAAAAGTGTCGCGCTCATGGGGGTCGACCTGCGCCTTGTCGATGGCAATCTTGACGTCGGTCACCAGGCGCGGTAAGTTTTTTATCAGAGCCGTGCGGCGCTCCGGAGACTCGGTCGGCACGATGCTTTGGAGCAGCCTGCGAGTGCAGTCCATGGCTCGCGCCCAGCCCGCGCTGCCTGAGCCGCTATCGTGGTGGGCCAAAACCAGATAGCGGCGCCAGCTGCGCAACAGGAACTCGACCACCCACGCCGGCGGTAGCGGACCATCGGTCTCGGCGATCGCAGTGCGCAACGCGTCGCTCGCGGCCTGAATATCGTCGCGGTAATCCGTGACCTTGGCGGCCTCGTCTGCTGTTTCCGAAGAACTCATGAAAATTTTAGTCGTCGCACCTGCGTTGTAACTAACGCTGCCGTCCATGGGATTAGGGCTTTTGTCGCGCCGCGTGAGTGCGTGAAGCACCGCTGCGACAGGCGTGCCCAGCCCCAGGGAGTATGCCCCGAAGGCCCCGGCATATCTAGGCATTGCAGTGCCGCATTCTAAGAGATGCTTCTCGTTCCAGCACGCGCGTTACCAAAAAATGACACTGATCAGGGCCCGAGGGGGCACTACGCTGCCACCAAGTCGACTGCGGCGAGTCGCTCCGTGGCAAACTATTTTGCTGTCCAGCCACCGTCCATCGAGAGGGTGGTGCCGGTAATTTGAGCGGCGGCGGGTTGACACAGATACAGCGCGAGGCTCGCGACCTGGGCGATGGTGACAAAGTCTTTGGTTGGCTGTGCTGCCAGCAGCACATCGCGCTTAACTGCTTCCTCGCTGATACCGCGGGCCTTGGCGGTATCGGGGATCTGGCGCTCAACCAAGGGGGTCAACACGTAGCCTGGACAAATGGCATTGCAGGTCACACCGAATTCCGCCAGTTCCAACGCAATGGTTTTGGTCAGACCAGCGATGCCGTGTTTGGCGGCGACGTAGGCAGCCTTGAATGGTGAGGCCGCCAGCGCATGGGCTGACGCCATCATGATGATGCGACCGGCACGGGCGGCCTTCATGGCAGGAATCGCGGCCGCGCTGGCGTGAAACGCCGACGAGAGATTGATGGCGATAATGTCATTCCATTTGTCGATGGGGAAATCCTCGACCGGCGCGACATGCTGAATGCCAGCATTGTTGACCAGAATGTCGAGGCGACCATGGCTTGCGACAACTTTGTTCACCATCGTGCGCACGGCCTGGGGGTCGCGCATATCGGCGCCATCGTAATCTAT
>JAYUQF010000594.1:0-2547 GCA_043756885.1 Pseudomonadota bacterium | reverse complement strand
GCGCAAGCGCCGGCTTTGAGCGACTCGCGCCTTCGCTGACAGCGGTAGTTGCGTTTGGCATTGCGCTGGTGGTGGTCAGTCGAGTGATGAAAGTGCTGCCAGTGAGCGTCGCCTACCCGGCATGGGCCGGCGGCGGCACAGCCGGCGTCGCGCTGCTGGGAATGACGGTGCTGGGTGAAGCGCCAACCGTAGCGCGTCTGCTCGGCATCGCTCTCATCGTTGGTGGTGTCATCCTCGTCAACCGCGATCGTGCGGCGACGGGCGGCTGTTAGGAGTCGGGCTTATGCACTGCGCATGGTGGTGGGTTGCGGGTGCCATCGTGGCCGAAGTCGTCGCGGCGCTCGCGCTGCGGGTGAGCGCGGGTTTCACTCGTCCGTTACCTGCCGTGGTGGCAGTGCTGGGTTTCGGCTGCGCGTTTTACCTCATCAGTCGTGCCCTGCTGAGTCTGCCCGTCAGCCTGGTTTACCCGGTGTGGGCCGGCGGCGGTACGGCCGGTGCGGCGACCGCCGCGTTGTGGCTGTTCGGTGAGCGCGCCGGCCCGCTCAAGGTCGTGGGTGTACTCGCGGTGATCGCGGTGATCGCGGGTATCGTGGTGCTTAACGTGACCGCGCCCGGCGTGTGAGCGGGCCAGCGCGCGGTGCGAGGAGAGTAGTGATGGGCGTTTACCTGCGTTACTTCGGCACGCACCTGTTATTGATCGTCACTGGCCTGGGTTTTCTTGCCGGCGGCGCATGGCACTGGCTCGGACTGGCGAGCGGCGTGGTTTTCTGGATCGGTGCCGACGCTGTGAGTCCTGCGGTACGCGCGGTGCCGTCCTACCCGCACCGCGCACTGCTCGATGTTGCGCTTTACAGCCTCTTCCCGCCGCTGCTTGCCCTCACCCTGGTGTTCGCCTGGAGCCTTTCCGAAACGGATTTGTTTGGCATCGGTGCATGGCTCAACGGTCTCGGATCATTCGACGCGTTGGCGGCGCGCGCTACCAGCTCGGGGTGGGACTTCGTCGGTGGTGCCTGGTCTTTTGCTCTGGCGGTGGCGCTGGGTGGCATCCTGGTGGCGCATGAGCTCGTGCATCGCACACGCGACCCCTGGGCGCTTGGTGTCGGTCGCTGGATGCTCGCCATCGCCTTCAACGCTTCGCTCGAGGTGGCGCACGTGTTTGGCCATCATCGTGATGTTGGTACGCCGGCCGATCCGACTACCGCACGACGGGGCGAAAACGTCTATCACTTTTACTGGCGTTCGACCGTCGGCCAGAACTTTCAGGCGTGGGCGATCGAGCAGGCCAGGCTCGGCCATCTGCCGCCGCTTGATCGTGTGCGCGACAATAAAGTCGTTCGTGGCGCTCTGCGCTCGTGGAGTGTCGCTGGACTGTTTTTCGCGGCCGGCGGTTGGCAGGCACTGGGTGTGTTCCTGCTCGCCGCTGCGTACAACAAACTCTTGCTCGAAGCGCTTAACTACATGGAGCACTATGGCTTGGTCCGCAAGCCCGGCACGCCCATCGAACCGCGTCACTCATGGAACTCATTGAGCGCGTTCAGCCACGCGGTGCTCTTCAATCTGCCGTGGCACGCCGATCACCATGCGCGTACCCAGGTGCATTACCCGAAACTGCACGCCACCGATGTTACGCCGGTGCTGGGCAAGGGGTATCTGGCGACCCTGCCGTTGGTCTTGGTGCCACCGCTATGGCACAAGCTCATCGCAGCGCGCCTTGCGCGATGGGATCGTGAGTGCGCAACACCGGCAGAGCGCCAACTGCTGGATGCGGCCGCTTAGGCGAAGCACACAGACCGCGAATCGACACTCCGCGGGTTGAGTTGAATGGACGGCCACTTGACCTGATTTCATTGCGCGGCCGAAATGCGGCGATGTAGTCGGCAAATCAGGTAATGCGACGCCACAATTTCCTTAAGGCCGCACCGCCGGTGTCTCCATCTTCAGCCCCGCCGCGCGCTCCTTAAGAAACAATTCGAGCTCCACATATTCCACTGCGCCATCGTTGAACGGCTCGGCACGCACACCGACCAGGCACCCGCGCAGGCGACGTTGTAACGATCCGAGTGATTGCCATTCAAGTCGATACAGTGGATAGCCGGTGGGATGGGCTTGGGGAATGACACTGCCACCCAAGCGCTGACCTGCACGCGTTTCGTGGCAGGATGCACAGGAGAGCTGCAATTGCCCCAGTGGTTGTTCGAACCAGCGGCGGCCATTGGCGCGGAACTGCGCCAGATGCGGATCTTTGTCGGGTGTGATCATCATGCCACGCGACTGCAACGCTACATAAGTTGTGAGCGCCAGCATGGCCTGGCTCTCATGGGCAAGTGGCGCGGCGGATTGTTGCTGCTCGCGACACACATTGATGGCGCCGCTGAGATCGATGGGCCGCAGGCTGCTCTTATCAAAGGCGGGATAACGCGCTGCCACGCCGCGCATGCTGGCCGCCGCCTCACCATGACAGCTAACACACGACTTGCCGGCTTTGCCTGCCGGTTGTCGAAACAGGCGCTCGCCGTCGATGACCCACAACATGCCGGGATTGCTGCT
>JAYUQF010000593.1:0-6696 GCA_043756885.1 Pseudomonadota bacterium | reverse complement strand
TCGAGATTGTAGAAGTACCACCATGGCACGCCATTGACTGCCCAGATCACCGCCGTGTGGGGATCAAACAGGGCGGGCAAACGGTCGAGGATGTTAGGGATCGAATGGGACTTGAGCGCGATCAGCACATAGTCCTGGGGTGGCAGCTCGTTGGGATCTTCGACACAGGGCAGGCGTACCGTGAGATCACCGGTGGCACTTTTTAAAGTGAGGCCGTGTGCGCAGATGGCGGCGCGGTGCGCGCCGCGCGCAATCAGAGAAACCTCAACACCGCTCGCCGCCAGACGTGCACCGAGCAGGCCACCGACGGCGCCCGCGCCATAAATCGCGAGCTTCATGTCGCGGCTGCGCCTTGCTTCATTCGATGCCCAGCAGTTTGGCCAAACCGATGCGCGTCAGTTTGCCGGTGCTGCCCTTGGGGATCTCAGTCACAAAATGAATGCGTGCCGGGACCTTGAAGCTGGCCAGTTGGGTGGCGGCAAATTCGCGCAGATCCCGTTCGCTGGTGGTGGCGTCGGTGCGCAATACCACTGCCGCCGCGATGTCTTCGCCGAGCTTGGCATGGCGCACGGCAAAGGTCACCGCCTGCTGTACGTCCGGATGGGCAGTCAGTACGTTGTCGACCTCGCGCGGCGCTATCTTCTCGCCGCCGCGATTGATGATCTCTTTGATACGGCCGCTGATGGTCAGATAACCATCGCTGTCGAACACCCCCAGATCGCCGGTGCGGAACCATGCCGGCCTCCCTTCAGCATCGCGCACGAATGCATCGTGATTGGCCTGTGTATTGTTGGCATAACCGGTGGTGACATTGGGCCCGCGAATAACTATCTCGCCTTCTTCACCGGCCGCGCAGAACTGACCATCCGCGCGCAGCGTGCGTACTTGCGGGCCGGCCGCCACACCCACTGCACCGGGCTTACGCGCTGCCGGTGGTAGCGGGTTGGAGGTCATCTGATGGGCGGCTTCAGTCATGCCATAGGACTCCAGCACCGGGCAGCCGAAAATATCTTCAAGTCGCATCATCACCGGTGGTGGTAGCGACGAGGACGATGAACGGATGAAGCGCAAAGGTGTGCGCGCGATGATGTCGTGATTACGCGGGGCGCGATCGAGTATGACTTGATGCATGGTTGGCACCGCCGTGTACCAGCTTGGCCGCGCCGCTTCCAGCCAACCGAAAAAGGCGGTCGCACTGAAGCCCGGTGTGCAGGTCACGCGACCGCCGCTGGCGAGTGAGGACAATACCGCCGCGATCAAACCGTGAATATGGAACAGCGGCATGATGTTCAAACAATGATCGTCGCTGGTCAGCGCCAGCATGCGGGTGATATGGCGCGCTGAGGCGCACAAATTCGCTTGCGACAGCGGCACAATTTTGGGCCGCGAGGTGGTTCCCGAGGTATGCAGTACCAGCGCGATATCTTCCGCGCCGGGCAAACGCTGGGCCAGCGCCGCCGTCTGCGCACGATAATCAAGACGGAACAAACCCGCAGCCTGGCTGCTGTTTTCATCGAGCTCGATGATGGCGATGCCCATGCGGACTGCCACATCACGCGCGGGGCTGGTTTCGCCCGCTGGCAGGATCATGGCCTTTGGTGCGAGGTCGTCGAGATAAAACTCAAACTCGGCTGCGCGATAGCTGGGGTTTAATGGTGCAGCACCGCTTACCGACGCCACCGCGAGGAAACAACTCGCCATCGTCGCGCCATTGGGCAATACGATCGCGACGCGATCATCGGCGCCGATGCCAGCGCGACCGAGGTCAGCGGCAACCTGCGTCATGAGCGCATCAAGCGCGCCATAGCTCATGGGCGCGCGATTGGGTGCGCCGATCGCTGGTGCTGTAGTTTGACCCGCAAGCAAGCGGGCCAGTGGAGAGGGCGAGGATGTGGGCATGGCGGGTCTCGTAGCGCGTGGCCGGATGATAGAGGGCGCTAT
Source organism: Pseudomonadota bacterium (assembly GCA_043756885.1). Lineage (GTDB taxonomy): Bacteria > Pseudomonadota > Gammaproteobacteria > JADJYF01. The sequence goes on along the minus strand of JAYUQF010000593.1, from coordinate 4,755 downwards.
CGGGTGACTCAAGCGCACTAAGAAGATGTGTTGGGTGTGGCTACACATCCGTATGTGAGGCGGTGGTGGGCGGCTTATGCCGTTATACTCCAGGCCTTCCCGCAATCTGCAGCAGGCCACACCAAAGCCATGAATCTGAACATCGAAAAAAACCTCGAAGTCGCCATGCGCGATGGTGTCATCCTGGTCACCGACGTTTATCGCCCTGTCACCACGCAGCCGCTGCCGGTGGTGATGTTGCGGCTGCCTTATAACAAAGAAAATCCCGTGCTGTTATTCCTGTCCGGCGACATTCTGCGGGTGGCCCAGGCTGGTTACGTTGTTGTCGTGCAGGACTGCCGTGGCACCTACGGCTCCGGCGGTGAATTTGATCCTTATTTTCAGGAAGCCAAAGACGGCGCGGACACAATCGCCTGGGCGGCGGCACAAACATGGTGTAACGGCGTGGTCGGCATGATGGGCGCCTCCTATTACGGCGCTACGCAGTGGCTGGCGGCCGCTGAGCAGCCGCCGGCCTTGCATGCCATCGCGCCCTTCATCACCACTGATCAGTACTACGATCGCTGGACTTACCAGGGCGGTGCTTTCCAGTTGGGCTTCATGTTGCAGTGGGCGAGTTCCACCTTCGCCGTCGGTGAAGTGGTGCGACGTCTCGGCCAGGGACGTGCAGATCTCGCGCAACTCGGTGCCGCCATTGCGGGTGGTGACGGCGTGGCCGCCGCGTACGAGCATCTGCCCTTGAACGATGTGCCGGGCCTGAGCGAGCTTGCACCCTATTACCACGACTGGCTTGCCCATCCGTCGTGCGACGACTACTGGCGCGCGGCCGCGCCGTGTGAGCACTACGAAAAAATTACCGCACCGGCACTCAATATTGGCGGTTGGTATGACCTGTTCCTGGGCGGCACACTCGCTAATTACCTCGGCATGAAAGCCCGTGGTGGCAGTGCGGCAGCACGTGAACATCAGCACCTGGTGATAGGCCCGTGGGTACACGGTTATAACGGCGGTGTTTATCCCGAGCGCAATTTTGGCCTGATGGCGATGGACGCCGTTGCCGACGTCACCGCGATGCAGATCCGCTGGTTTGATCACTGGTTGAAAAAAGCCGACAACGGCGTTGCCAGCGCCAAGCCGGTCAAGCTTTTTATCATGGGCTTGGATGCGTGGCGCGAAGAAGATGATTGGCCGCTACCCGATACACGATTTGAGAAGTGGTATCTGCATAGCGACGGGCGCGCCAATAGCGCGAGTGGTGACGGCAGTTTGTCGACCAGCGCGCCCGGCAACGAAGCGGCCGACACCTATCTTTATGACCCGCGCGATCCGGTGCGCACTTGTGGTGGTGCGACCTTCTTGCCGGGGCTGTTCATCGCCGCTAATGCCGGCCCGCGTGACCAGCAGGCTATCGAAGCCCGTGCCGACGTCTTGTGTTACAGCAGCGCGGTTCTGCAACACGATCTGGAAGTCACCGGCCCAGTATCCTTGACCTTGTTTATCAGCTCCTCGGCGCTCGACACCGACTTCACCGGCAAGCTGGTCGATGTTTATCCCGACGGGCGCGCCATGATTCTGACCGATGGCATCCTGCGTGTGCGTTATCGGCAATCGCTGTCCACGCCTGTCCTTATGCAGCCGGGCACGGTTTACGAAGTACAAATCGACATGATCGCCACCGCCAATGTATTCCGCGCCGGGCATCGTCTTCGTCTGCAAGTATCGAGCAGCAATTTTCCGCGCTTTGATCGCAACACCAATAGCGGTGGGCTGATCGCCAATGAGACCGCAGCGGATTTTATCGTCGCCACCAATCGTGTATGGCATGACCGCAGCCGTGCCTCGCATCTTGTGCTGCCTGTGATCGCGCGTTGAACGCAGCGTTTATCGACCTGCCTCGGCACCAGGATGGGCGAGGAGGCAGGGCATGACCCGTGGTTTTATGCCAGGCTTCTGCGCGGCCTTGGTAGCGGTGATCTGCTGGGGTGTGCAATTGCCCGTGGCCAAGGACGCGTTTGCCATCGTCGATCCCTTTCACTTGAGTCTGTTTCGTTATCTGGTGGCCATTGTGTGCCTGACACCCTTACTGGTGTGGCGCGAGGGCTGGGGTGCTTTGTCCTATCGTGGCCTGGGCGGGCGGGCAATCGTGTTAGGCCTGCTGGGTATGTTCGTATCGCCGATGGGCACCTTTATCGGCATGTCCTTATCGAGTGCCGAACACTGCGTGGTCATCGGTTCTTTGCAACCGACCATGGCGGCGCTGGCCCTATGGGCATGGGCCCATCGCAGGCCGGCCAATTTCACCCTGCTGTGTATCGTGCTGGCGTTTGCCGGTGTGGTGCTGGTGGTGACCGATGGCGCTCTGGACGCGACCCAATCACCGCGCCAACTGTTAGGCGATGGCGCCATTCTGACCGGTTCGGCGAGCTGGGTGATCTACACCGCCGGCATCAGCCGACTGACGGGTTGGAGCACCTGGCGCATCACTGTGCTGACGATGATCCCCGGCACCCTGGGCACGCTGATCTTCACCCAGGTGCTGGTCGCAAGTGGCCATAGTCATGTGCCAACCATGGCAGCCATGTACAGCGTCGCCTGGCAGCTCGCTTACTTGAGTTTGATCGGTGTGACTTTTTCTATGATGGCGTGGAACTTCGGCTCACGGCGCATCGGCGTTTTAAATTCCAGCCTGTTGATCAATTTTATGCCGGTAGTCACGTTCGGTTATCGAGCGTTGCAAGGGCATGCCATTCATCCCATTGAGTTGTACGGTGCGGCACTGGTGGTGGGCGCTTTGATTGCCAACAACGTGTATCTGCGCCGACGGTATCTGGCGCGCACGGTTGAGGCCTGATGTCGTGCTGGGGATCGCAGCAGGTTAGGACCCTGGTCAATATTATCTCGTCAACACCGAGGGTGTTCGTGGGTGGTTGCGGCTAGGCGCGTTTCGCCGGCAATAGCGGGGCTATTGCCAAGAAATGCAACGCCGCCGCGGCCGCTCACGAACGGCCGAATGTAGAGATAATATTGACCAGGGTCCTTAGCGTCGTGCAACTGCATATCGAGCGTCCATCCGAGCTTAAATTGTTGACGAGGTAAGCCTATGCAACGTGTCACGCCCGAAGAAGTTGGCCTGTGCAGCAAGCGCTTGGCGCGCATCGGGCCGTGGATGCGCGGCTGGGTCGATAGCGGACGCCTGCCGGGCATGGTGACCCTGGTCGCGCGCCACGGTCGTGTGGCTTATCTGGACAGTTACGGGCTGCGCGACGTCGCTAGCGGTCTGTCGATGGGTGAAGACACCTTGTTCCGCATGTATTCGATGACCAAGCCCCTGACCAGTGTCGCCATCATGATGCTGTACGAAGAAGGCCACTTTCAGCTCGACGATCCGATTGCGCGTTATCTGCCGATGTTTACCGACATGCGCGTGTTCAGCGGTGGTGACGTTGATCACTACGATACCGTGGCTGCCAACGGCCCCATCACTTTCCGCCACTTGCTCACCCATACCGCCGGACTGACCTACGGGTTTCTGGAAGCAACGCCGGTCGACGCGCTGTACCGCCAACACAGTGTTGATTTCCAGTGCGCAGAACGACCCTTGTTGGAGATGATGGCGCCGCTCGCCGCTTTGCCGCTGCTGTGCCAACCCGGGACGCAGTGGAACTACAGCGTGGCCACCGATGTACTGGGGGCGCTGGTGGAAGTGATCGCCGGACAGGACTTCGGGTCTTTTATGCGCGAACAGATCCTGCTCCCGCTCACCATGCACGACACGGATTTTTATGTTGCCGAACACAATCACCCGCGGTTTGCTGCCAATTACACCCGCAGCCGTGATGGTGGCTTGAAACAAATCGACGCCGCGCGGGAGAGTCGTTATCTGCAACCGCGCGCCTTGCTTTCAGGTGGTGGTGGTCTGGTTTCAAGCGTCGCCGATTATTTTCGTTTTTGTTCGTTGATGCAAAATCTTGGCGAACTGGACGGTGTGCGCCTGCTTGGTCGCAAGACCGTGGAGTTCATGACACGTAATCACCTGCGCGGCGATATGGCCGACATGGGCCAGCCGCGATTCAGCGAATCGAGCTATAGCGGCATTGGTTTTGGTCTGGGTTTTTCGGTGATGATTGACCCGACCAAAGCAGAAATCATCGGATCCCCAGGTGAGTATGCCTGGGGCGGTGCCGCCAGCACGGCGTTCTGGATCGATCCGCAGGAAGATATGACCGTGATCCTCTTGACGCAGTTGTTACCTTCATCGACCTATCCGCTACGGCGCCAGTTGCGTGTGCTCAGTTATCAAGCCATCGTCGATTAAGCAGGCGCGCTGTGCCGAACTTACACTGGACCGGGAAACAAGCCGTTATCGATCACCTAACGCTGGTGGCGCTGCATCAACTTGAACGGGTGCCGACACTGTCTTGCGGTACTTCTGCCAGCGGCAATGCCATCGTTGAAGGTGACAATCTGCTGGCGCTCAAGGCGCTGCTGCCAAGCCACGGCGGGCGCATCAAATGTATCTACATCGACCCGCCTTACAACACCGGCGCCGCCGGCTGGATCTATGACGACAATGTCAACGCGCCACAGATCCGGCGCTGGCTGGGTGAGGTTGTCGGCACCAAAGAGCAAACACTCGACCGCCACGATCGCTGGTTATGCATGATGTATCCACGCCTGGTATTGCTGCGTGATCTATTGAGCACCGATGGCGTGATCTTCGTCTCTATTGATGACGCCGAAGTCCATCATCTGCGT
>JAYUQF010000592.1:0-6716 GCA_043756885.1 Pseudomonadota bacterium | reverse complement strand
CATCAGCACCGTTACATTATGGCTCTTGTGGATATAGTCGCTCATCCATAAAGTCTACGCCGCAAGCGGCGGGGAATTTACCCGCAGTGATTAAAAACTGGCAGGTCGAACCGCGATCTGTTTGAGGAGTGAATGTTGTGGATAGTGCCTATGTGAGTCACGCCGGGGCTGCTGATTTTGACAGTGCGGTCTTGCAGCGATCCCATGGACAGGCGGTGCTGGTGGATTTCTGGGCCGCGTGGTGCGCACCCTGTCGTTCTTTGGCGCCGGTACTGGAAGATCTCGCGGCGCGGCTTGATGGCGCGCTGGCGGTGGTTAAAGTTGATACCGACGCGGAACAGTCCCTGGCGACGCAGTACCAGGTGCGCAGCTTGCCGACGCTTATGGTGTTTCGTAACGGTGAGGCGGTAGCGCAGGTGGTGGGTGCACAGCCGTTGGCGGCTTTGGAGCGCTTGGTAAAACCCCATCTTGTGCGCGCCACCGATGCGCTGCTGGCCGCGGCCCATGCCGCAATGGCGCTGGGCGACGTGGCGGGCGCGATTGTACAACTGGAGCGTGCCCATGGCGAAGATGCGACCGACTACCGCGTGCACCTGGCTCTGGCCGAGCTTTATCTCGGTGGTGGGCGAGTGGATGAGGCGCGCGCCCTGCTCGCGCAGTTGCCAGCCAATCTTCAGGTGGGTGAGGAGATTGCGCCACTCAAAGCGCGTCTGAGCCTGGTCGATGCGGCCGCGGCAAGCGCTGGCGAAGATGAAGTGGCGGTGAATTATCGCGCGGCCGTTGCGGCGGCGGCTGGCGGTGATTTTGATAAGGCGGTCGACGGCTTGCTGGCTTTGCTGCCGCGACACCGGGCATGGCACGACGGCGCGGTGCGCAAAGCCCTGGTGGATATCTTCAACATTCTTGCTGATGATGAGCGGGTAAAAGCCTGGCGCACACAGATGGCACGCAGCCTGAACTGAAAGCTGACAGGTCGCGGAATCTAAACTGACTGCGCTTGTTCAGGTTTCAGCCACGAAGCCGCGCATTCACGCCAGCATTAAGTTGGCCAGCGCTTGACGTTCCCGCGCACCGAAACCCAGCCACTCGCCGAGATAGTCCTCGAAGCTTCCGCAGCGTTGTTCGATGGCCTCGAGCGCCGATGAAAGATACTGCGCCGGCGCTGCCATAATCGCCTCGATCGCGCCGCGCGTAGCCTTGTCGCCAAACATATCGATCGGCTGCCAATCACCATTACTGAGTTCGTAGTCATCAAATACCACGCCGCGCGGTACATCCAGCGCCAGCAGCAGAAATGCCACCACCAGCCCTGTGCGATCCTTGCCGCTGGTGCAATGCACGAGGTGGGGCGCAGTGCCGGGGGCAATGATGTGGTGGAGCACATCGTGAAATTCGGCGGTGTTGTCGAACGGCATGCGCGCGTAGTTGGCACACATCAATGCCGCAGCTTCTTCGGCCCCCGCACCCCGCACGTTGAGGGCATGGAATATTGCGTCGCTACCTTTGGGATAAAAGCCGCGCAAATAAAAGCCAGGTGGATTAACGCTTGGGATCCGGTCAGGCGCACGCTCACGCTCTTCGTCATAACGCAGATCGATGATGGTGCGCAAATTGAGGGCGCCCAAGCGGGTGAGGTCGTTGTCGCTGAGTCGGGACAAGCCGTCGGCGCGGATCACGGTACCAAACCGTGTGGTGCCACCACCGCCGGTGGGCAGCCCCCCCAGGTCGCGGACATTGCGCGCGCCATCCAGGCGCAGGATACGTGGTTGATGGTCGATGTTCATGGCGCAATTCTAGCGTCAATTGCAGGCCTGGTATGTCAGCTGCGTTACTTCCTGTTGAGCGCGAACGCTCGAAGCTGGGCCGGTTTTAGGTGCTGAGCAAACCTGCGGGACGCTCGGGGCCTGCTGACACGTTTGTTGTTCCGAGCTTGCAGTCTGTCTGCGCCGCCACAGCTCGGCAGGCACACAGGATCGGACACAATTGGAAACGATTTGACCGAGTTCGACACGAGCTTAGCCTGTTACCCTGCGTCTGCTTCTGTGTTCCGAATTAGGCGGCGCACGGACCTGTGGTGGGCCTGGCTTTTGGCCGACCGCGAATCGAACAGGGGAAGAATTGGGGTCAGATGAAAATTTTCACTTGGGATTCGTCGGACGGCTTCGCTTTCTTTTGGATTTCTTCCATCACCTCGTAGGCGTCTTCGATGCCTTTCCTGCCCGCAGGACTGTTCTCTTTAGTAGAACTGGGGTCAGGTGGAAATTTCCTCCCTGTCCGGAGAAAGCGTCTTCTGACCCCAGTTTCCTGCAGGAAGCACAGATCATCTGCCTTTAGGGTGACCTGTTCCTCAACGCCGTTATGAAGCATGCGAATGGCCGACACCACCACGCCGTTGTGCTGGTCGTCGAATTCGAGATCGGTCACCAGACAGTCCGTGACGAATCGCACACCCTGGGTGCATATCCATTTCTGCAGCGGCCGCAAGCGAGCCGATACCGCCTCCGATCAGGTAGGCACGTGTGGTTAATGTCATGGCATGAAGGTCCTTGGGTAATCGATCAGGAGCTCAGCTGCGCACGCATGGCGAGCAGCTCCTGATCGCGCTCGGCGGTTGCGAGCGGGTAGTGCATGTCCAGTGCGTCGAGGGTGTCGACGACGATGCGCGAGACGATCAGACGGGCCGTCTCCTTGTCGTCGGCGGGCACCACATACCAGGGCGCCTGCGCCGTGCTGGTGGCGCTCAAGGCTTCTTCATAGGCGTATTGATAGTCCTGCCAGAACTTGCGTTCCTCAAGATCTGTCAGGCTTACCTTCCAGTTTTTCTCGGGATCGTCGATGCGCTCTATGAGGCCGTTGCACTGCTCGTACTTTGAAATGTGCAGATAGAATTTGATGATGCGCGTGCCGTTGCCGTTCAGATGTCGCTCGAGATCGGCAATCGAACGGCAGCGGTCGCGCCACACACCGGTGCGCTGCTGAACGGGCGTCGGCAAACCCTCCGCGACGAAGATGGCCGGGTGCACGCGTGCGATCAGGATTTCCTCGTAATAAGAGCGATTGAAGATACCGATGCGCCCCCGTTCCGGCAGATCGCGACTGGTGCACCACAGAAAATCGTGCTGCAGCTCCGTAGCGCTCGAACGCTTGAAGCTGAACACTTGGCAGCCCTGCGGATTGACGCCCGACATCACATGCTTGATGGCACCGTCCTTGTCGGCTGCATCGAGGGCCTGGAAAATCAACAACACCGCGTATCGATTCGAGGCATACAGCAGTTGCTGGAGCTTGCTGAGGTGCTCGACGTGCTCGCGCAGCATTTTTTTGTAATGCTTTTTTGACCCGTAGACCGGTGCGATGCGGGTCGCGCGCTGGTTAAGATCAAGGGCGCCCTTGTCGGACATCAGAAATTGTTTTGTATCGATGAGTATGGCCGTTCCTCGCGAGGACTGCGGCTGTCCCTGCATGTCACACCCAATGTGCGCGAAATGGCGGCGATTCTCAGTGCGTCACGGCGCTTCAGCGCGCTGCGGCGACGGTTTGCGCTGCGGAGGTCGTTCGCGGGCGACTTGCTCAGGGCAGCGAAGCGCCGAGCAGTGGATGATCGGATGCCATGAAGGCTTTGGCGGCGAGTGCGGATCGCTCACACCCGGCCATGGAGACCATCACGCGCAACTTCAACACCATGCCGGGATCGCCACGCGTGGCGATGGTGCCGGCGGCTTCGTTGAGGCTGCTGCAGGTATCGACCAGACGGCTTTCGAAACCGGCAAACTTGACGCGATCTGCAGCCAGCAAGGACGGGTCGGTCATTTGCGCGTTGATCAAGTCATCCATCACGAGGTTCTGCAGGCGGAAGACGGTTTCGCCGTAGCTGACCGTGGCACGTGTGTGAGCCGGCACCTCGTCGGTCGCGGCGCCACCGGCCGGCGGATGCCTGTTAGTTGCGCTCAATGACGCCAGCAGCAGAGCGCCGCTCACAATGAATAACACGGATGGTGATTTCATGGCCGTTCCTGACAGAAAGCATGGCGCCGCAAGCGCTGGCGAGGATGAACAGCGTGGGCGAAGGTGTCGGGATAGTCGGTGCGCCGCAGCGCATTGGCAGGTAGGGTGCAGGCAATGGCGAACGTGCTTTCTTGCGAGCCGAGCCGAGCCGAGACGTCAGTAAAGCAAAGGACTCTATAGCGGAGCGACAGGCCTGGGTCTCGCTGGTTTTGGCGTGACGGGCAGTGGCGGCGACGTTTAAGGACGTGAGCGTGTGCCTTGCACGTTGTGCGTCAGCGAACGCACAAAGCAGCCAAAGGCCCGGTCTTGGGTGTTCGCTGCCGTACTGTTGCAAAAGCCGGTTGTGCTTATCCTGCGCAGCGTGAGGCGGTGTGGTTCAACACGAACGGTCGCACTTACTCACTGGAGTTCCGAATGACCCCAAACGTAACCCCATACGCGACCTCAAAAGCGCCGCGAACGGACTTCGATACCGCATTGCCCGACGGGCGCGGTTTCATTGCACGACTCGAAGCCTTCCGGGCGACCGGTGGCACGGCGCCCGGCGAGGTTGCGAGCCGACTGCTGGACGAGCGTCAGGTCGGTAACGCGGTCAGCCTTGCCACGTTCGTTGAGACAGACCAGATTTTCGGCTTCGGCTGGTGGGGCAGCTTCTGGATACCGATGTTCCAGTTCGATGTGCACGACTTTCCCATCACGGGCGCCGCTCAGCGCGTCCGCGCAGCACTGCCGGCGCTGTGGTCGGGATGGACCGTTGCGTCGTGGTTTGCGACACCCAGCGCGGAGCTGCAGGGTTGCACACCGGCTGACAGGCTCGACTCTGACCTAAAAGCCCTTCTGCGGCTGGCGAACTCCCTCGCCCCTTGTGATGACGGTGGGCCCGCTGTCGTGCCGGGCCGTCGGCCTCACGCTGCCGTTACCCACGTGTGAGGCAGCGCCCGCATTCCTGTCCACCGGTGGGCAGGCGCGCACCCGCCAGCTGCCAGCGATGAACAAGGGGCTCACCCAGGGTTTCAGCACCTTCCTGCGCCGTCGCCGCGCTAAGCAGCACTTCGAGCGCCGGCCCTTGCTGGGGTCGTTGGCGGCAGCGCCGCAGGCCGGTCCCGACAGCTCACCCAACGACGGCAGCGACCTCGTGGTTTTGGGGCGCGACCTGCTGGCCGCAGCGCAGGAAGAACCTGCGCAGGCGCTGGCGCGCCTGCAGACGCAAGCCGACGGCTTGATGGAAGCCGAAGCGGCCCGGCGCCTGGCCCGGGACGGTCCGAACGAAGTGCAGCACGAAGCGCCCTTGCCAGGCTGGTTGCGGCTGTGGCGTTGTTATCTCAACCCCTTCAACCTGCTGCTGACGGCGCTGGCGCTGCTGTCCTTCCTCAGCGCCGACAGCAAGGCCACGGTGGTGATCGGCGTCATGGTCGCACTCAGCACCGGCATCCGCTTCGTCCAGGAAGGCCGATCGCATCGGTCGGCCGAAGGGCTGCGCGCGATAGTCACGAACACCGCCGCCGTGATCCGACGCAGCGCGGCGCCAGCCGCTGCCGGCGCGCAACCGCCCAAGCCGCGAGAGATTGCGGTTCGGGAATTGGTGTCAGGCGATGTGGTGGCGCTGTCAGCCGGCGACATGATCCCCGCCGACTGCCGCGTGCTGAGCGCCCGCGACCTCTTCGTCGCCCAGGCCGCGATGACCGGGGAATCGCTGCCGGTGGAGAAGTTCGTTCAAGCGGTGGCCCCAGGAGTTGCACCCGTGGCCGGCGCCAGTGCCAGTGCGCTGGACCACCGCAACTTGGTGTTCATGGGCACCAACGTCATCTCCGGCACGGCCACGGCGCTGGTGGTGGCCACGGGTGGCCGCAGTTACTTCGGCACGCTGGCAGCGCATGCGGCGGGCACAGGTTCGGGCACCGCCACCGAGGCCGCACCCAACGCCTTCCAGGCCGGCGTCAACAGCGTCAGCTGGCTGCTCATTCGCTTCGCCGCCGTGATGGTGCCGATCGTCTTCTTCGTCAACGGTTTCACCAAGGGAGATTGGCTCGAAGCCTTCCTGTTCGCGCTGTCGGTGGCGGTGGGTCTGACGCCGGAGATGCTGCCGATGATCGTTACCAGCACGCTGGCCAAGGGTGCGGTGTCGTTGTCGCGCAAGAAGGTGGTGGTCAAGCGGCTGGATGCGATCCAGAACTTCGGTGCCATGGACATTTTGTGCACCGACAAGACCGGCACGCTGACGCAGGACAAGGTGGCCCTGGCGCGCCACGCCGACGCCTACGGGCAAGACACCGATGAGGTGCTGAACTTCGCCTACCTGAACAGCTTCTACCAAACCGGTCTGAAGAACCTGCTCGACCGCGCCGTGCTGGCGCGCATCGACGTGGCTGCCGAGTTGAAGCTGAAGGACGCATACCGCAAGGTCGATGAAGTGCCCTTCGACTTCGAGCGCCACCGCATGTCGGTGGTGGTGGCCACGCTGGTTGCGGGGCAGGACCAGCACCACGAGCTGATCTGCAAAGGCGCGGTGGAAGAAGTGCTGGCCGCCTGCACGCAGGTGCGCATGCAGGAGCCTGCGGGCTCAGTGGTCGACGCCAGCCTGGACGGCGAGCGTGTCATGCCCACGCTGCCGTTGGACGCGGCGCTGCTGGCCCGCACCCGGGCCGTCACGGCCGGTCTCAACGCCGAAGGCTTGCGCGTCGTGGCGGTGGCCGTCAAGACCTTGCCGCCAA
>JAYUQF010000591.1:0-6734 GCA_043756885.1 Pseudomonadota bacterium | reverse complement strand
CAAGCCCGCCGAGGGCGGAGGCCAAGAGCGGCAGAGCACTCGGAATCGGGACCTCGCCGGTGGGTGGTAGGGCGCCGGTACGGTAGTCATGCTGGCTTTGCGCGGCAAAGACGACACCTTCTTCTTCGAAGTCCAGGAAAAATCTTGCCGAGTGACCGAAGTCCGCGGCGGACACCGATTGCGAAAGGCTGGCATCGGCAAACACGGACAACCCGAGGTGATGCATGGCGCAGCTTGGAGCGGAAGAGGTCCCGAAAGAACTGCAACCCCCGCGGCCAGCCGCAAACTTCCTCGTCCGATTCGGTAGCGCCACCGTGCAAGGATTGACGAGCTTGGGGTGCCAGATCTCGTTTTCATTCGGTGACGTCGTCGATAGGTGGGATTTTGAATAGACAGGGCCTGACCACATAGGTCAATCGATACCGCCGTACTGATCGCAATTAAGGCACCGAGAAAACCAGGACCTGGCAACGTCTCCGTTTCAAATTATTAGAACGCTCCAACACACGCGGTAGTGGTGGCAATCGAATAGATGTCAGCGACGAACAATTCGGCTCGGGTGGTGTAGTTTTCAAGGCTCTGGACTCCGAGCTTGCAACCACCGCCCCATTGCCTGCGCCCATGCTGTTGCCATGCTTTGTGTTGCCGGTGGTGGCGGTTCGCGGCAAATTCCGGCGTCAGCAGGCGCGTACGTCCGCCTGACGGAAACTTGCGCGCCTCGCGCTGCGGCGCCGCTCGACAGCCAGTATGCGTCGTCGCTTATCGCGCGCCTCCTGGCGCGAGTATGCTCACTCGGCATTAACACTACGCGACAATCCCGCCATGGATATTGCCCCCAGTACCCTGCGCCTGCCGAGCGGCCCGTGGCCGACGGTATTCGAGTGTCTGTGTGCGCATTTTCCTGCCACGACGCGGGCGCAGTGGGAGGCGCGCTTCGAGCGCGGTCGTGTGTTCGATGCCGAGCACCAAGCGATTGCCTTGGATCATCGCTATCGTGTCGGCCTGACGGTGCACTACTTTCGCGAGGTCGAAGATGAACCGCACATTCCTTTCATGGAATCGCTGGTGCATGTCGACGAGCACCTCGTGGTGGCCGACAAGCCGCATTTCCTGCCCGTGACACCGGCGGGTCGCTTTGTGCGCGAAACGCTGCTGGCCCGCTTGATTGAGAGGCTGGCCAACCCTGACCTCGTACCCTTGCATCGCATCGATCGCGGCACGGCCGGCTTGGTGCTTTTCTCCGCCAGGCGTGACTCGCGCAGCGACTACCAGGCGCTGTTCCGCACCGGCTGTGTAAACAAGCTCTACGAGGCCATCGCCGCGCCTCTTCCAGAGCTGCAATTGCCGCATAAGCGCCATTCGCGCATCGTGCGTGGCGCACCGTTCTTTCGCATGTGTGAAGAGCAAGGCACGGCCAATGCCGTGACTATCGTCGAGTTGATGCAATGGCTGGATGCGGCCCGCGGCTCACAACGCGCACGCTACCTTCTACGTCCGCAGACCGGCCGCAAACACCAGTTGCGCGTTCACATGGCGGCCTTGGGCGCGCCCATCAATAACGACACGCTCTATCCGGAGCTGGATGCGACCGTATTGCACAATGCACGTTTGGCGGGCGACTGGCGCGCACCACTTGACGATTACAGTCGTCCGCTTCAGCTGCTGGCCCGCGCGCTCAGTTTCCATGACCCATTCAGCGGCAAGCTGCGCCACTTCGAAAGTACGCTGCGCCTGGTATGAATGTCGAAGTCATTCATGGCGCGCATTCGCTCCTGAGCTGGTTACGCCTCAAGCGCGCCGCTTGCGATAGCGGCGTCACGATCGGCGCTGTGTTGAAACTGCGGTGTTTCATCTCGGGGCTGGCGACTGTCTTCACCACGGGTGGAAGCAGCTTCAGCGCGCCAAGCTTCATCGCCCCACACATTGGGCAAGCGCAGGATTGCGCCAGGCGCGGTCAGGCTCGTGAAACCATCAAGCGCGGCACGCACGATTGCGAGTTGGTCGGCCTGGTCAAACGCTTTGCCGGCTGAGTGGCCGAGTGGATAGTCGACAAAGACTGCGCGGGGCGCGCGCGCGCTACTGAGAATATCGAGGGCGCTGCCCAGGCACACAGTGCTTATGCCGTTCGCTTCGAGGTGTCGCGCGACCAGACACACGGTCTGGTGACACACGGGTCACATCGCCACCAGCAAGGCGCAATCAACCTGTTGTGCACGTAAACCGTCGAGCACCGCGGGTGCCACTTCATCGCGTACGCGACGTTGTGAATACACACCACCCATGCACGAAAACACCGACTCGGCGAGAGCGCCTACTACACCTTCTTGGCGCAGTGTGTGCAGCTGCGACAGTGGCAAGATGCAATTCGGGTCGCGTTTTGCATCGACCAGATAATTCTCGGTGATATGTGAAAAGCGCAGGTCTTCTTTCGCCGCGCCGCTGGGTAACACACGCACTGAGGTGTCATCCTTGTAGTGATACGCAACTTGCCCGCGTACATAAGCACCGGAGGTCGACAACAAACCGAGACGGGCCCTGGACAGCGGCATCGTCATGGCTGTCCACGGCGGTACATCGTCGGCCTCAAACCAACGATAAGGGGTATAACCGAGACTCTCGTAGCGGGCCCGAATGGATTGCATATAGTTCACGCTCATGACAAAACTCCGTGAAAGGTCGGCACCAATGTCGGTTGGTAAAACAGGCCGTAATCATGGCCACTTTTAATAGCGCCAATCAAGCTCAGCTCCGCTGATGGGCGTACGTCTTAAATCGCAGATTTAAATTCGCGTAGGGAAAGTGAGGGGAGATACGCAGACTGGCGTCCAGACCGCAGTTGCGCCCCGGACTCGATGTGTCTGTGTGGCCGCACGCGGAGCGTCCGATCGGGCTCGGCGCGCGCAGAGTCCGGGCTCGTCGTAGTGGACGGTCCCGTCTGGACCCTGGCGGCCGATCCGCCTATGGCAATCTAACTGGGTAATTCATCCCTGGATCGCCCGCATCGGCGTCTATCGACGCAGATGACGTTTCACGCCGCGTGTCGCGAGTACGCTCATGGCACCCGCGCGCGTGGCGCACAACGCTTACCAGCGCGGACGATCGTTGGTGCGCTTGACCTTGTCCTTGTCCTGCGCGACGTTGACACGCAGTGCGCGACCCTTCATGTCCTTGCCGTTTTGCTCCAGTGCACTTTCCGCCGCACTCTGCGTCGCGAAAGTGATGAACGCAAAGCCCTTCGAACGGCCGGTGTCGCGGTCGGTGATCAGGCGGACTTCTTCGATAGGTCCATACGCTTGAAACAAATCCCGCAGGTCGTTTTCACCGACCGAGTACGGAAAGTTACCAACGTAAAGTTTGTTCTGTTGCATCAGAGATTCTCCAAATAAATAGATGCCAGGCGGTTGATGAGGCTGCTGCCTCGGTTAGACACCTGCGCCTCGATATCACGGTCCCGCAAGCAGGATCGAGTCGAGCGCAGAGTGAATATTGGATTCAATTCGAACAACGAATACAGAGTGTGAGGCGGCAGCGAATGCCTTGGCTGAGCGTATGCGATCAAGCTAGCGGAATCTGAATGTCTTAGTCACCGCGTGACGTCATCCGCGAACGGTTGATACAGCCATGGCTGCGGCGTATCGAAGCGTTATTGGATGGGTTGCGGGACTCGGTCAGGACCTCGAAGGGCAGAATTTGTAATCGTTATTAAACGCGGACGGGCCGCAGACTAACACGGTTGTTAGGGAACTGCTACGCCTGAAATGAGTCCACCCGGCCGCCCGCAATGAGGACTTTGATAACCCTGCAGCGGACTGCAATGCAGCATCGTTTACCGCAAGCTGAGGGCGCAGCCGCGATGTATTTCGTGCTGCGAACTGCGATGAGCACGCACTTCATGTGCGGCTGTGGAGAATGGCGTCGCGAAAGCGATGCTTGAGCAATACACCATCACGCGGCGGCAGCACCATAGTGGCGTTTTCCGTCGCCACTTTGATCACCGCAAACTGCGGCGCGTCCAAGACTTGGCACTGCTGACAAAAACTGCGCAGGGCGGCCAGTGTGCTCAGCGTACCAGCGCGGTTCAGACCAGCGCCGCGCGCCATGAGGGCAAGGTCGGTACCGAAAGCGCTGTGGGTGAGCTGGCCGCCAGTCTCGCCATAACGTTCATTGTCGATCACAACGATGGCGAGATTATGCGGTTGTTGCACGGCTACCGTGGCAAGTGAGCCGATGCCCATCAACATCTCGCCGTCGCCCGTCACGACCATTACTCGCCTGCCGGGCTGCGCCAGCGCAAGACCGAGACCCAGTGGCACGGCGCATCCCATGCCGCCCCATAGATAAAAATTCCTGGCGTTATCACCGGCCGCCGCAACATCCCAGCTGGTACCGCCGAGACCGCTGACCACCAGCATGTCGCCGCGCGCACTGAGCAATTCGCGAACAACAGCACGACGGTCCAGATCAGGTGACGTGTGCAATGGCTCGCTCACTGGAAGGCCTTTGCGCCAAGCAGGCGTTGCGACAGCAGTACGGCGGTCGCCGCCGCTGTGGCGTAAGTCATGGCCAGCATGGCGGTCACTGCGCCCTCCACCTCATCGGCAGCATCGACCGTTACTACGCGCACGCCGAGGGTACCGAGCACCGGCGCCACCGCGCGGCCCATGCCAAGCTGCCAAGGATTGCCTTCGCCCCACTCGCCACGCATGGTGACCAATATGAACAGCGGGAACTGACAGGCGCAGGTGAGTGATGCGATGGCGTTAATGCAATTACCCACACCGCTCGACTGCATAAGTAGCGCGCCGCGTTCACCGCCTAGCCAGGCACCGGCCAGTACGCCCATGCCTTCTTCTTCGGTTGTAAGCGGTATGGCGCGTAGTTCGTCATCAGCGCGACACAACTCGATCAGATGCCGATGTCCAGCATCGGGCACGTAGGCGATTTGACGCAGGCCTTGCTGTTTAAAAGCACGGTGGATGCGCGCGGGCCAAGCCAGCTCGGTCGTCGTATTCAGAGCGAATTCCCCAAATTGGTGGGCGTGCCGTTCCAACGCCTCTTGTCCGATTAACGCACGACGCAATGACGCCTGCCAAGTGGATCCGCTGAACGCGATTTCCGGTTTATGCTTGCAGCATGAATAAGCCAATCAGCTGTACTGTCCCCGCGCTGCTCGCCGAAATGGTGGCGCGCAATCCGTCCCATCTCGCGATTGTCGCTGGTCAGCAACGCTGGTCCTATGCCGAGTTCGCCAGAGAAGTGAATCGCGCCGCACGCGCGTTGCATGCGGCCGGCATAGAGGCCGGCGATCGCGTCGGCATTTTGATGGGCAATCGCATCGAGTGGCTGGTGCTCGACTTCGCGGCCATGAGCTTGGGTGCAATTACCGTCGGACTCAATACCTGGGCGACGGCGCACGAGCTCGCCTATCAGTTGCAACACGCGCAGGTGAAGTTGCTCGCTATCGAGCCTATGTTTCGCACTAGCGATTTTCGCGTTTTGTTCGAACAAGCGCGGCGCCAGGCTGGTGGCTTGCCTGCGTTGGTGAGTCTGGTGTGCACTGACGATGGTGCGCCCGGCATGATGTCGTATCGCGACTTTATGGCCAGTGCGCAAAGTGTTGAAACCAGCGTCATTACTGCTATGACCGCGCGTGTGCGAGCCGAAGATGTTGCCTGCCTGCTCTACACTTCGGGCTCCACGGCACTGCCAAAAGGCGTGCCGCTGCTGCATCGTGGGCTCATCGACAATATGTGGGAGATAGGTGAACGCCAGCATCTGGTGGCCGACGACAAACTTTGGCTTGCGGTCTCTTTGTTCTGGTCACTGGCATGTGTGAATGCTTTGTACGCGGTCATGACCCATGGCGCGAGTATTGTGCTTCAACATCAATTTGATGCGGGCGAAGCGCTGCGCGTGATCGAGGCCGAGCGTTGCACGGTGTTCTACGGCACGCCCAATATGGCGCTTGCCCTGTGGGAGCATCCGCAACGCACGGCCCATGACATCAGTTCTTTGCGCACCGGCGTGACCATCGGCACGCCGGAACAAGTGCGACGGGTCGCGACACTCGGGGTTGAGAAGATCTGTAATGTTTACGGTCTGACCGAAGCTTATGGCAATTCAACGGTCACCGACGCGAGCCTGCCGCTGGAGAAGCGTCTACTGACGGTGGGTCAAGCGTTGGGCGGTGTCGAGCTCCGAATTATCGATGCCGTCAGTGGCGCGGTGCTGCCAGCGGGTACGCCCGGTGAAATCACGCTGAAAGGCAATGTGCTGCCGGGTTACTGGAACGATCCGGTGCGCACCGCCGAAGCTTTCACATCCGATGGCTATTTCCGCACCGGCGATCTGGGACTGCTTGATGAAGATGGCTATCTGTTTTATCGCGGGCGTCTGAAGGAGCTGGTGAAAACCGGTGGCATCAATGTTGCGCCAGCCGAAGTTGAAGAGATCCTCGCCAGCCATCCGGCGGTCGAACTGGTATTTGTCACGGGCATTGCAGACTCACGTCTGGATGAAGCCCTGGCGGCAGTTATCGTCACACGCAGGGGTTGCTCAGTGACCGAAGCCGAACTCGCCGCCCATTGCCGCGCAACGCTTGCAGCCTACAAAACCCCGCGCCATTTTCGCTTTGTTGATGCTGCGGCTTTACCGCTGACCACGACCGGCAAACTCAAGCGCAATGAGTTGCCGGCGTTGTTTGCCGAGAAAGATGCCTAGATGGTGCCGGCCGG
>JAYUQF010000590.1:0-19590 GCA_043756885.1 Pseudomonadota bacterium | reverse complement strand
TTTGTTTGATATTGCATGGGCTACCCTCGTGACCTTGGGTGTCACTACTTCAAAAGATTATCGCCGCTCATATAGACATACACGCGGTCAAATTTGCCATCGAGCAAATAGAACCGATTGCAGTTCTCATAGCGCAGCTCCTGGCCGCTGGCATGGGGCGTGACTTCGACGGAGAACTGAGAGCAGATAGCCTGGCCCTCGACGTCCACGGTGTGCACAAAATTGCCGTGCCATATGCGGCTGTGCGCATCAAACAAGCCTTCGAACATTTTTTTTATGCCAAGCTCACGTCCGCGATGCTCAGTGTTGCTGGTCAACTCTTTCAGCGTGGCATCGGCATGGAAACAATCAAGCACACGCTGCAGATCTTGTTTGTCCACCGCGTCGAAATAGCGTTTTGTGACGATATCGACGTAGTACTTGTACCCAAGTTGAGACATGGTGATAGCTCCGCAATGGACGCGATTAACGGCCGGCCCGCGCCAGGACCATGGCGTCGTTCGGCATCTGTGGCGACGGGAAGGCGCGTTTGCTATGGGAAACGCCGAGTTCCAGCATCATCTCGCACATTTTGTAAGCAACCTGCCCAGGATTGACAACGGGGACCGGTAGCACACTTTGCAAATAATCCGCCGATTGATGCATGGTCGTCGAACCCAGCACGATCACATCCGCACCATCCACCTCAATTGCCTGGCGCGCCTGTGCTTCGAGCTTCTTGAAGACGACTTCCTCTTTGCCCGCCAGCAGTTCGGCCAAATCAGGGCGGGTCGCAATAGAGCGTAACGACGCACAGCGCTGTTCGAGCCCGTACTCTTTTAGAATTTTTGTATAGAGCGCGAACCATTCGTCCCACATCGTCAGAATCGAAAATTTATGACCCAGACACAGCGCAAAATGCAATGACGCGAGGCCAGGCCCTACTACAGGTATCTTAAGCCGGGATCGCAGTGCATAGAGACCCGAATCGCTGACGGTGTCGATGCACACTGCATCAAAACCCTCTTGTTCCGCCAGCAGGCCCGCTTCGAACACACTCATGTCCATCAGCTGCGTATCGTAGTAGCTGTCGCCGAGTGCGGCGCCCCAGCTTACGGCCACAAACTCAACCTGAAAATTGGCGTGGATAAGTGTGGCCGGTAATTGCGCGGCGCGCTTCGCGACGCCCACGGCGTCCATGGGGATCGGGACGATGATTTTAATCCGCTTCATGTGGGTCCTCGACGAACAGTGCTGCGTCGTTTCTACCAGTGCATCAGGTGACACCCGCGAATTGTACACAGCAGATGGTCACGGTACCCTAGGCTTCTCGCGCACCTTCAGGAGAAGCCGATGGCCTTCGTCAATGATTGCGGCTGCCGGCTGTGGTATCGCATCGCCGGACACGGCGAGCCCTTGGTGCTGACCGGCGGGTTTGGCCTGTTGCATGACCAGTACGAATTTGTAGTGCGCGAGCTGGCCCGGCATTTCACGGTCTTGGACTGGAATTATCGCGGTGCAGGCCTGTCCGATCGCAGCTGGCCCGGCCGCACGTTTAATCTGGATCGCTGGGTTGATGATCTCGAAACGATCCTCGAACACTTGGGATGGCATGACGTCGCCCTGTGGGGCACTTCCACGGGATCGCCAGTTTCGATTCGTTATACCGCGCGCTATCAAAAGCGTGTACGCGCGCTTATCACCTATCCCATGTTCAAAGCCGACGTCGGTTTTCGCGCGGCGTTTAACTCTTTTCAATCGGTCGCCGAGACCTTTGGTTATCAAGCGCTCGCGGCACTGACCTCGTGGATCGGCTGCGCCTCGCAGAATGTGCTGACAGCACGCGGCGGCAAGATTGCGAAGTGGGAAGAAGCGTCGTTCAAACGCAATTTCGCCATCGAGAACTTGAACGAAACGATGGCGATCTTCGCCAACAATGATCTGACCGGGGATTTGAAAAAAATCAAAGTACCAACCCTGGTTCTGCTCGGCGATTCGGGCAACCTGGGCGCGAAGGCACCGGGTGTGCGCGCACTACTCGACGAGTTTTGTCGGCGAGTTCGCCACGCCAAGGTCCAGACCATTCCGCGCGCTGGCGGCACCTACTGCATGATCGAAGAACCGGCCGCAACCGCTGCTGCCGTTATTCGGTTTCTGAAGACATTGCCGACTAAACCGGGCGCCGGATCGGTACGACGATGAGAGCAAAAACGCCTAAGGTCGACGATAAGGTCACCCGCACGCTCGCGACCTATGCGGCCAATACACGTTTTGCACAGTTGCCCGCTAATGCGCTCGCGGCGGCCAAGCTCGCGGTCCTGAATATCATCGCTGCAGCGCTCGGCGGCGCGCAGACGCGCATCGGCGCCCTGCATACGACGCTGGCGCGGGAAATCGGCGGTGGCGTCAAACAAGCCACCCTCATCGGCGACGGCGCACGCGTATCGCGCCCCATCGCGGCTTATGCAAACGGCAGTCTCGCCTTTGCCCTCGACTACGAAGATGTCTGTCAATATGTCATCCACGCCGGACCGATCGTCATTCCGGCAGCCTTGGCACTTGCCGAAGCGCAGCACAGTAGTGGCAAGGACTTTTTGACCTCGGTCGTGCTTGGCTACGAAGTTGGCACACGTATTGGACGCGCAATGCAGCCTACCCCGGCGCGTGGCGCGCAGGTGTGGGGCCAGCAGTACACTCCATTCGCGGCCTGCGTTGCCGCCGGTCGTTTGCTGCGCTTGACGCCGGTCGAAATGGATGTGGCTTTTGGCATTACCGGCACCTACGCCCCGGTGCCCTCGGCCTACAAATATTTTGGTCTGGTCGCACAAACGCGTCCGATGCGCGAAGCAAAACTCGGTTGGGGTTGGATGTCCATGGCTGGCGTGGTGGGCGCACTGTCAGCGCAAGCTGGTTTTCGTGGTGGCCATGGCATTCTGGATGGGGCTGAGGGGTTCTGGATCATGGCGGGCTCCGATCACTGCGACTTTGCGCAGATGACCCAGGGCCTGGGATCCGAATGGCTGATTCTTGGCACCGATTACAAACTGCATCCGTCGATTGCGTGGAGCCATCCGCCGATCGTCGCGCTCAGACGCTTGATGCACGAGCACGCGATCAAGCCGCGCGAGGTGGTCCGCGTGCGTGTATGGAACGTCGGTGTGAGTCGCATCGCAGACTACGCGCCGATGGGCGCCGTCGATGCACAATTTTCATTGCCGTTTGCGGTGGCGACGACCCTGCTCGGCGAACCGCTCAGCCCCGCACTGTATAGCGACACGGTGTTACGTAGCCCACGTGTTCGGGCAATGCTGAAGCGCGTAGAGTGTGTGCCCGATGCCGCCATGGACCAGGATTGGTTTCAAGGCAACCGCATGCGTACGCGTGTCGAGGTCGAGTTGAGCGGCGGGCGCACGGTTAGCGCGACGGCCATGTTTCCCGGTGACAAGCCGGTGTATGGCCTTGAGCAAGTGATAGAAAAATTGCACGCGATGGCGGATGGGCTATTGCGCGAATCGCAGTTGGACAAAATCGTCG
This sequence comes from Pseudomonadota bacterium, assembly GCA_043756885.1. GTDB lineage: Bacteria > Pseudomonadota > Gammaproteobacteria > JADJYF01. The sequence continues at coordinate 16,077 of JAYUQF010000590.1, read as the reverse complement.
CGACCGTCGGTCAGCTGGAGAAGGTCCCCGATATGGCGGTCCTTGCAAGATTGCTGTGTCCCACCGGGCGCAAGCGCGTGGCGACGTCTAGATCTGCGCGCCGCAAGTAGACGATAGCTAGCCTTGTAGCATCGCGCCAACGGCAGCATCACTCGGTGGTGGCGCTAAAAAACCGCCATGGCGCTTGATGACCGCTTCTTATGCAGGATCCGCAGCAAGCACCTGTTGTCCGAACTCGCTCAATCCATATACCCCGCGCGCGAGCCACTCGAACCAGCCGTAGTGGTTGGCATGCATGAGACGCGCCGCACGGATGACCCCGCTGGCCTTGGCGACAAGCGCGGCCCTGGTCGGGCCGTTGGCGGCCAGAAACGTTGCACAGCGCAGCGCATCCTGACGGTAAGCGGTGATCCGCTTGATGCCCGTCGTGCCGCCAATATTGGGGTCGCCGGAACGGCGCGCAAACTCGCGCAAAAGCTGCCCGGCCTTGACGGCATTCTTGCGCGGAGTATAGGGGCCGGGATCCAGATGGGCCTCGACAAAAAAAACGGGACCGACATGCACCGCCAGCAGGCCCAGCCCCAGCCGGCGGCAAAGCCGGGTGACGTCCTTATAGCGTGCACTCCAGCCTTTGCGGCCATAGGGCACGGCCAGATAGACGTGGTCAAACAAGGTTTGCCGCTCCACCCCTTGCAGGACGAGCGCCAGGGAAAAACTGGTTTTCAACTCGACTTACAAGGGCCGCATAAATCTTCTATAGCCGGCTGGTATGCGTGACATTGACATTGATGGACGTGAAGCGCCATCCAGCTTCGGTCTTGACGAACGTGTCCGTATAAACACCCATCTGCACGAAGAAGTCGATCACGGACCGGTCCTCGGGCCGACGCACGCGCGACAAGCAGTGCAGGTAGAACGTCCCCGTTGCGGTCCGCCCATCGTCGGCGATGGTGATATGGGGTGCGGTGACGTAGTGCAACACGGTGACCACCGACTCGGACAGTTCCTGGAAAAAATCACAGATCGCCTGGTGACCGTGAAATTCTCCATAACCATTGGCTGCCCATGTGCCGTCGGGAACGAAGATAGCGCGGAACCCCTCGAGGTTATAACCGCCGTCGCAGTAGCGCGCGTAGCTATACTTCAGTTGCTCGATCTCGCGCAGGTTTTCCAGCAACGCAAGCCGCTCTTCCACTGTCATGGGTTTTCGCTCCTCGGTCGTTCCTGATGATTTCTCTTTGTTCTTCGTGCGTGGCAAACCCAAAAACGAACTCAGGACCTGGTTATGCCCGCGCTTCGCTGCGCCGTTCGCGGGACTGCTGACATACCAGAGAACAGGTCCACTCCTCGGCCAGCATTCTACGTCGTCGATAAGTTTTGTTTACACGCCACGCCGCTGCTCGTGGCTCAACCAAGTCGAGATCTGGTTCTCGATCCTCGCTCGACGGCTGCTCAAGCACGCCAGCTTTACTTCGCTAGACGATCTGCGAAAACGCGTGCTCGACTTCATCAGTTACTTCAATGATGTCCTCGGCAAGCCGTTCCGATGGACCTATACCGGCAGGCCGCATCAGGTATGATTTTTGCTCACGGATCGGCACTTCTGCCGAGCACATCTAGCGTGATAACCTCCACGCCTCCTGACAAGTCACACGGGAGAGCTTCATGGGCGGTCTTTTTCGGGCTTGTATTGCCTGGCCCCAACACATTGTGATGTTGGTTACGCAGGTGACGCCGTCATGTTGATGAGCAGCGCCGAATATCGCGAGTCCTTGCGCAGTTACTCACCGCGGGTATTTGTTGATGGTGATGCCGTGACGAGTGTCGCCGACGAGCCGCGTCTGCTACCTGGCATCAACGCCATCGGTGTGAGCTATGACTACGCGCGCGACCCCGTCCATGCGGATTTGGCCCTGGCTCCACATACCTCGCGCGCTGGTCAGGTCAATCGTTTCCTGGCTTTGAATCGCGACAGTGGTGATCTGCTCGCCAAACTTGAATACACCCGTCTGACCTGCCAGGAAACCGGCTGTGCGATGCGTTATCTCACCATGGATGGCCTGAACGCCGCCTGGCAGCTGACCCATCGGCTTGATGCGGCCGGCAATGGGCGCGAATACCACGGCCGTCTGCGTGCTTACATCGAGCACGTACAAGATCTGGATCTGACCGTCGGCATCGCCATGACCGATGCCAAGGGCGATCGCAGCCTGCGTCCGTCTCAGCAGGAGAATCCAAATTCTTATGTGCATGTGGTCGGGCGGTCAGCTGGCGGTGTATTGATCTCTGGCACCAAGGCGATAGTCACGTCCGCGCCCTATGTGCACGAACTGCTCGTGCTGCCCGGCCGCGCGATGACAGCGGACGACCGTGATTTTGCCATTGCCTGCGCGGTGCCTATCGACGCCAAAGGGCTGACCATCATCGCCCGCCCGGCTGGACGTCCCGGCACACAAAAAGCCATCTTCAGCAACAAGTATGGCCAGACCACAGCGGTGTGTGTTTTCGATCAGGTGTTTGTGCCCTGGGAACGTGTATTCCTCTGCGGCGAAGTTGAACATTCTGAATTCCTCACCAAGAGTTATGCCACCCATCACCGTCATACCTGCATAGGCGCGCGCGCTGGCTTCGGCGATCTGTTGATCGGTGCCGGCGCTCTGATGGTTGAAGCCAATGGTCTGGATCTGCTGCGTAATACCCATCTGCGCGACACCATGGTGGAGTTGATCAAAACCGTTGAAGGTTTTTATGCCTGCGGTGTAGCGGCGTCGGTTTATCCGACCAACGACCCTTCCGGCGTGGTCGAACCCGAAGCGGTGTTTGCCAACATCGGCAAGCTGCTGCTGGCGACGCAGATCTACGATATGCACCGGCTCGCCCACGAACTCAGCGGCGGTTTAATCGTTGCCCTGCCCGGCCCGGATGAAGATCACAATCCCGAGACCCGCGCCGTGCTCGCCGATGTATTACGCGGCCGCGCCGATATTCCCTACGAAAAGCGCGCCCAGGTCGCGCGTTTTGTCGAAGACTTGACCGCCTCCGATGCGGCGGGCTGGATGTCGCTTATCAGCTTGCACGGCGGTGGCTCGCCAGCAGCGATGAAGGCTGAGATCTTTCGCCGTTACCCTATCGACGATCGCAAAAAACTCGTGGGTCGTTTAATGGAGCGTGGCGTGCTGGCAACTGAACCTGCCGCAAGCAAGCAGCCTGGACAGTGTTGTGACGAGGGCTGTGGGCCGACCAGCGCAACGGGCTGCGAATAACGGCTGTCGAGTGCTGAAAAATATTTACACCTCCGCCCCGTGGGACCGACGGGCCAACACGGGAGCACGTCTCCTGACACTCTAAAGGAGTCTGCCCTATGCAAACCGTATTCATTACCGGCGGCGCGAGTGGTATCGGCGCGGCCACCGCACGACTGTTTAAGGCCCAGGGCTATTTTGTTTATGTGGGTGACGTGCAAATCGACAAGGGTCGAGCGCTTGTTAGTGAACTGCTTGATGCTGAGTTCATCGAATTGAATGTGCGCGAAGAAACACAGTTCGAACACGCGTTTGCCCGCATCACCGCTCGCCATGGTTATCTCGATGCCATGATCAATAATGCTGCGATCGTCGGCGTGATGGGTCCGATCGCGAGCCTGCCCGTCGAACAATATGACTATTCGCAGGAGGTTATTCAGCGCAGCGTGGTACTGGGCACCAAACACGCCGCGCGCATCATGCAAATACAAAAACGCGGCAGTATTGTTAACGTCGCGAGTGTGGCGGGGCTGACTGGCGGTTATTCGCCCCACGTTTACGCTGCGTGCAAAGCGGCGGTGGTGAACTTCACGCAGTCGGTGGCCCTGGAACTGGCCGAAGACGGCGTGCGCGTCAATGCGGTCTGCCCGGGCAATATCGCCACGCCAATACATACCGGCGTTAAAGACGCACGCTGGCTAGATCGCATCGCTAAAATTCGTGAAGCAGCAGTGGATGACCAGCCCATGCCGCGCATGGGCGAGCCCGAAGAAATCGCTGCCGCGGTGGTGTGGCTGGCCAGCGCTGCGGCGAGTTATGTCACGGGCCATGCGTTAGTGGTGGACGGCGGTCTGATGGCCGGCCGCATGTGGCGCCAACAGCCACCTTTCATTCGCGAATTTCATCCAGCGCGCACGTGAACACCGCGCCGCGTTTTGGTGTTTGTCTGTTGCCAACCGATCTGACGCTGTCACCGCCGGTACTGGCGCAGGCGGTCGAAGCGCGTGGTCTCGATATGTTGTTTTTTGCCGAGAACAGCCACGTGCCCGTCAAACACCGCAAAAACAGCTACCATCACAGCGATATGATCCAGCCGTTTGCGCGCATGCACGATTCGATCACGGCCTTGGCAGCCTGCGCCGCCGTCACCCAACGGATCCAACTCGGTACCGGCGTATGCCTGCTGACCGAACGTGACCCGATCATTACTGCCAAGGCCATCGCCACGCTCGACCATGTGTCCGACGGTCGGGTGTTATTCGGTATTGCCGGCGGCTGGATTAAAGAAGCCATCGAACACCATGGTTGTTCGTTCAAGGATCGCTGGACCATCGTGCGCGAACGCGCACTCGCGATCCGCACGCTGTGGCGAGACGACATCGCGGAATTTCACGGCGAGCATGTCGACTTCGGACCGTCGTGGTGTTACCCCAAACCCCTGCAGCCAAGTGGGCCCCCGATTTACATTGGCTCCAATTCTTACGCTGTGCCGGCACGGGTGGCCGATTATGCCGATGGCTGGATGCCCATTTACGATCGGTATGCGGGTGATCCGCTGCATGATCTGCACCGCGCCTGTGATATCGCAGGTCGCGATTTTTGTGACATGACGGTGCTGCTGTTTGGCGCGCCGCCTGACGCGCAGATCATCGAGGATTTTATTGCACGCGGTTGCGACGGTTTTGTATTTCTGGTGCCACCCGCACGACAGCATGAAGTATTGCTGGTGCTCGATGAGCTTGCGGCGTTACGCGGTCGATTAGGTTTATAAGGTCTCGCGCTCGGCCGGTGCGCAGGCTGCGACGGTGGTTTCCGGGTTTTCGTTGGCCGGCTTGGCCGCAGCCCGCGGGCCAACCAAGGTCGGCAGAATATTGCTGTACCAGGCACAGTTGAGCCCCAAGGCCTCATCCACCTCGACGTCCCGCGACCCGATATCAACCCGTGAGGAATGCACACCAAGCAATAACCACGGCAGCGCACCAAAGCGCTTGATGTTGTCGGGCACACGCATCACCACCGGCGCACCGCTGGTTCCTCGATGGGTGCGCGCATCGGTCAGAAAATAACCGTGACCATCAAATCGCAACCCATATGCCGAAGCCAGCGCGGCCTGCCGCACTACGGGCATATGGTGCAGGGCATCGTGGAATCCAAGTGGAAACCCAACGACCAACAACGATGATCCGATCTCAACGTGGTCGCTGGCCTGAGGAAGGTGGGTGGCGGTGAAAGGGTGGATCACTGCACCGACCGGCAGCGCGTCACGCTCAATTTCGATGGCGGCGACGTCGACCACGCCTTCGCTGTCGCGCCCATCACGCCAAACACTCTTGCGCTCAAGGTAGAGCGGCATGGAAAAACCGGTCGAAGCAGCGAGATTGTCCGCTGCAATGTGCACCTCTATCTCGATACGATTGGGATAGTGGTTGCTGTCTTCGTCAGTTAATACGTGGCGACTGGTGATGAGGAATAGGCGCGGACCCACTTCGAAAAAAAAGCCGCTGGCCGAGGTCAACATCTGCTCGTCGATAAAGGTCCACACCCGGGCCGCGCTGAATAACAGGGAATCGAGCATCGTAAACACACCCCGGCCGAGCGTAGTGCTGGCACTGCAAAATTTTTAGTCGCCGATCACGACGCACGCAGCCATGCTAGTCCATTTTTGGCAGGCAGTGCGTGTGCTGGACCGCCTAGGCCAACACCGTGCATCAGTCGCAAAGATCTGCGGGCTTTATAGAACGCCTGGGTCCGTTCCGGCCGCCGCCCACCAACGCACGCTCAGCGGCTCAAAGCAGATTAAGGTCGCTTCGCCCTCGAACAAGGGCGTGGTGCGGTATTGCGGGTATTTGAGCTGGAGCGCAGCCACTGCGGCGTCCCAATCGGGGTGCTGGCCCACCGCGATAGTGGCCTGGGCTGAAATTCGCAGCCACCACAAACTTTGCCAATCGGCCGCGTAGTGATCGATCACCAGCCCCACCTGCGGACATCGCTCGATATGACGCAGACGCGCGAGGCGACCCCGTTTTTTAGGTTTACCGTCGATGGGTGAAAACAAGCGGGTGCCAACCCGGGCAAAAACAATCGGCATGACTTCCGGCACACCGGCGTCGTCGATGACAGCGAGACGCGCGACCGGCTCGCGGTCGAATAAACTCGCCAGAATTTGCGGCGGAAGAGCGTTCATGACGTGCGTCAGATCAGTAGCGGCGCCTTAAGTGGTCTCGAAGCCTTGGGCGAAGGTACCAGTGGCACGTTTGCGTTTCTGACTGCGATTGTCATCACCTCGCTCAAGCGTCACCTTGTGCAACACCGCCAGGTAGCCCGGCGCGGTTTCTATTCGATCACCATAACCGTTTGCGCACAGATAACCTCGTAACAGTGCCAACCGGTAACAGGGCACCCACATTAACAAGTGATGCTCTAGGTGCAGATTGACCCAATACGGCGCGACCAGAATACGCTCCAGGCCATTTGTCAGTGTGGTGCGTGCATTGCCAAAACAATCTTCCGGTGCACGGACCACGGCATGTTCAGCAATATTGCGTACGCGCAAAACCAGTTGTTGCCAAGTCAGCAAGGGCACCAGCCACAAGGTGATATAGAGCCAGCCGTGTCCTGCGCCATAGGCCACGGCCCACAAACCGATATTGACTGTGGTTTGTGGCCCGAGCATGCGCCAGTACTGCGCGATGCGCACGGCAGCGCTCTGATCGGCGCGCCCCCAGGCCTTTACAAACTGCGCCTTACGTTGCGCAAATCCGGTACGACCAAGGAGGTCACGCCACAGTTTGCGCCGCAGGCTCGCGCGCGTTATGGGAAAGTGACTGGTCAGAATGATGTCGGGATCGTCCGGCTGCTGTGTGCGGACGTGATGTTTGAGGTGATAGTTGCGATAAACATGGGTGTCGGCCAGGGTTGGCCACGCGCAAGCAAATTGCGCCAGCGCGCGATTGAGCCACGGCGTGCGACACAGACCACCGTGCGCGCCGTCGTGCATGAGGATCAGCAAACCGAGCTGACGGCTGCCGATTAATACCACGGCCAGACCGTAGGTGAGCACATTGGGCCATAAGCTAAACAATGCGGCGGCGCCGAAAATCACCGCCCAAGCATGCATCACCAGATACAGCCCCCACCCATCCGAACGCGCGCGCACTGCATTGAGTTGCGTATCGCTAAGCAAGCTCGCTGCCGCAGGGCTGTTACGCATCGTGTTCGCCAAAGGATTGTTATAACCAGTGTACAGCCGGGGCCCTGATGTCGCGAGCGAGCAGCCCGTGGCTGACGACGAGCGTGGTTATTCCCACAGTCACAACCACCCCTAGGCAACACAATGCCAGGACCTGCGTGACGAATTTTTCGCGCCGTGCTCCTGCATCCTCATGCTGATTATCCGCCACCACTTGCTAGCCCTAGGAGTTTTGCCCATGAACGCCAGCAATCGCACAGCCCAATTCTGCGCAAACACAATGGTGCCGCACGCTCACCTCAGTCGGCTTCGTTTAACGCTGGTGGCTATGCTAGCCACCGTAGTGCTAATCGCAGACGTCGCGGCCGGCGAACCCAATACCGCGCCTGCGGCAGCACCGCCTGGCGCGCGATTGGACTCAGCCTCGGGCGTGGTGATCGGCATCCTTAGTGGCCGCACCACCAGCTTCGACCCCGGCGCAGCCGCCATCGGTGCCTACGGTGTCATCAGCGCGCGCGGCTACTTTGCCGACGTTCTACCATCGGGCGCACTCGGTCAAGTGCTCACACTCGTGTATGCCTCCAAGGATTGCAGCGGTCCTGCGGCCATCGAATTATCCAGCGTCATGGGCGGCCCCTTACCGGTACCGGGGTATGCTTTTGCGTTTGGTGATCCCCGCCAGATTATGAACGTTCCGGCTGCGGCTGCGGCCCGCACTCTCACCGTCACCTCCAAGCGCCACCGCACACCCACCGGCTACGTTTGTGAGCGCCAAGAGACCAAGGTTCGTGTCTACCCCGTGCAAGGCAATCGCTCTGAGGTCAGTGGCTTTGTTGATAACTACGCCACACCGTTAGCGGTCCGTCTAACACGACCAGCGCAGAGTGAAACGGCTACGACAGCGCGTGTCGCGCAAGCACAGAGCGAAACCGGGGCCGGGGCCTTGATGCCTTCGGGCACGCCACAATGCGCACCGGGTTGTTACACGGCCTATATCGGTGACGGCATCTGCGAACGCGAATGCGCCACCAGTTTATGTGCCTTTGATGGTGGGGACTGCAAAGCAGATTTCGTCGAGCGGGCAAAATCTCACGAAGCCAGTTTGTGTGCGCCCGCGTGTGAAGCCGGCAATCTCGGTGATGGCTTCTGCGACAAGGATTGCAACGTCGCAAAATGCGAATTTGATCAGGGCGACTGCACAAATCAATAAAACTTTAGGTCGATAAGCTCTTCGCAGTGAGTTTTACCACGGCGCGTTGTTATCTCTTCTGCGATGCTTATCACGAATCCTGCAACACAGTGATTTAATTTTAATGTCACTTGTTGCGCGACGTCTCAATCAATCAAATTGCAATACTCTCAAGCAAGGAGCTCAAAATGCGCAACACATCTATCGCTCACTCATCGGTCTGCCGTCTTGGTCTGGCCATCGCCCTGACCATCGGCGCCGGTGCGTCGCAAGCAGTATGTACTCAAGCCGATATGCGAGGCGTGTGGTACGCCACTGGTATCGGAACAGTGCCCGCCAACTTACTCCACGACGACGCGTCGTTCACGACTTACTGCAAAGTTATCGTGAACAGTGCCGGCGCCTTCAGTAAAGAAACCTCTTTCTGCAAGTCGTCGGCCGGTCAAACCGCCATCGAAGGCACCATGGACCTCACTCCGTCCTGCACGGTCAGGCCATTTAACATGCCGGTTTTTGACAGAGCAACCGGCGTGCCGCTGTTTACTCAGACGGTGGACTATATGGCTGTGAGCCGCGGCAAGGACGCTTTTACCGCGACGGGGAACAAACGATCTGCTACTACGGGCTTAGCCCAATTCCTATGGACTGCTGTCAGACGCTAAATCCTGTGCTCTAGAAACCCGGCGGCCATCGGTCGCCGGGTCCCGCCCGGAATAGGCACTCGTGGTGCCGGTCAGCCGATTTTCCGAACCCAGCACTCTACCGGCCCGAATGGTGTTCGTGATAGTAGCGGTCGTGCATTTTTCCATCTTTTCCCGCTGTTTTGAGGCCAGTAGTTTTTGCACCGCGACCTCGCTGCGGGTGTGGATCACCATCAGCTCGATCATGATCGCCGCGCCCTTTGCGGCTTGCCCACGAACCGCCGCTTCGTCAAAGCTTTCGGCATTCTGGAGAGCGTGCATCACTACACGCTGTCCCATCATTTGACGCACGTAGGGCCGAGACTGTTCCCGTGCCTGGTCCATCAACCGCTCGACCGCGCTGCGCTGCGTTCAATTCAAGCTCGCTGGCTAAATGTTCCGCCCTGAACAGATTGCGACCGAAATGAATGCCCATAGGGTCGGCACCGGCTTCTGCGGCGACGCAGGTCACCACTGTCAACACGGTTACACCCAAAATTTTATGAAAGTTAAATGTCCTCATGGTGATTTTCCAGACTGATGATCTTTAGAAGACCAATATCATGTTAGGCGTTATCGCACCGGGTCCTGGACCCCGTTTAAGAAGTTTAGGCGACGATCTAGCAGCAACTATGCAGAGCAGGTATCTGTGCACATCGGAATTGTGGAGAGATTGTGTACAAGCGTGAGGTGTCGCCCCATATTCGGGTGGCCGAAGACGAACCCAAGATTGCAGCCTTGATAGTGGATTACCTGCAAGCGGCGGGTATGCAAACAACGACGGTCAGCGCTGGCAATGAGGTGCTGACCTTGGTCGCACAACTGGCGCCGTCGGCCCTGGTGTTGGACATCATGCTGCCCCATCGCGACGGCCTGAGTATTTGCCGACAATCGCGCCAGACCAATAATCTGCCCGTCATCATGCTCCCGGTGCGAGTCGAAGAAATCGACCACTTGTTGGGTCTCGAACTCGGTGCTGACGACTTCCTGTGTAAACCGTTCAGTCCGCGCGATCTGGTAGCGAGGGTCAAAGCGTTGCTGCGTCGAAGTACGAGCACGCAAGTGGCCGCGACTGAAGCGCCTCGCTTTGAGATCGACGAGCGGCGCATGCGTGCCAGTGTTGCGACACAGCGGCTGGATTTAACACCCGTGGAATTTCGCCTGCTGACAACCCTGCTGCGTCACCCTCGTCGTGTTTACCGCCGCGACGAACTACTTGACCTGGTCCACGACGACTATCGCGAGATAGCTGACCGCACTATCGACAGTCACATCAAAAATCTGCGCCGCAAGATCAGCGCGGCGCCGCCTGATCAGCAGGTAATCCATGCGGTTTATGGTGTCGGTTACCGCTTCGAGATCGAAGAGCGCGCGCCAGCGCAGCCGCCGCGCTGCTTCCCATCGGCCGCTGAAACCACGACAATAGCAACGGTGTACCGTTCGGACCGCTGGTCATGCTCGCCGTTATCTCACCCGCCAAAACACTCGATTTTGATAGTGAAGTTGCGCTTAATAAACTCACCGAGCCTGAGTTCCTGGATCAGGCGCAGACGCTGGCCACCATCATGGCGCGCAAAAAGCCCACCGAGCTGCGCGCACTCATGGCCATCAGCGAGCCGCTGGCGGCGCTCAATCACGCGCGCTTTCAGGCCTGGTCGCGCACCACAGCAGCAGCTGCCCTGCGCCCGGCGTTATTGGCCTTCAAAGGCGATGTTTACCAGGGACTCGACGCCGCTACTCTGGGCAGCCGCGAGTTCGACTATGCACAAAAACATGTGCGTATTTTATCGGGCCTGTATGGCCTGCTGCGGCCGCGGGATCTGATCGCGCCTTATCGCCTCGAAATGGGCACAACACTTAAAAATCCACGGGGTCGCAACCTGTATGACTACTGGGGCCAGACCCTGGCTCAGGCCTTGGCTGCGCAGGCAAAAACACTGCGTACCAGGACCCTGGTTAATCTCGCCTCGCAGGAGTATTTTCGCGCGGTCGATGAACAGGCACTCGGCTTGTTAGTGGTGACGCCGGTGTTCAAAGATTGGTCCCACGGCCAGTACAAAATCCTGAGTTTTTTCGCTAAACGTGCGCGCGGCATGATGGTGCGTTATATGGTCGAACATCGCGCGCACAAGCCCGCTGATCTGTTAGGGTTTGATAGTGCGGGTTATGCCTACGACAAAAAAAGCTCCACTGAGATCATGCCGGTGTTCCTGCGTCGTTCGCCGCAGGATGCTTGATTGATAATTCGAATACTGTTCTGGACTGAAACAATTCAGTGCCTGGAAACAACACAAGGGGTGTACTGACCCCAGCCGTTAACGATAGGAGACCTCCGATGTTTGTTCGTGCGCTGTTTTTCATGCTGTGCCTGGCCTGTGCGCCGGCATTTGCCGCCGATGAATCTGCGACCAATCCGCACGTGGTGCTCGACACCTCGGAAGGTAAAATCACGGTCGAACTCTTAAGCAAGGAAGCACCGCTGTCGGTTGCCAACTTCATCGAATACGCCAAATCGGGCTTTTACGATGGCACAGTGTTCCACCGCGTGATCCCGAATTTCATGATCCAAGGCGGCGGCTTCACCGCTGACATGACCCAAAAAGAAACTCGCGGTAACCTCAAGAACGAAGCGAACAACGGTCTGCGCAATTTGCGCGGCACGCTCGCTATGGCGCGACGCGGCGAGCCCGATAGCGCCACTGCCCAGTTTTTTATCAACCTGACCGAAAATAATTTTCTCGATCACCAGAATGAAACAAATGCCGGCTGGGGATACGCCGTATTCGGGCGTGTTACAGCAGGTATTGAGGTGGTCGACAAAATCGCAGCGACCGCCACCACAACCGTCGGGCCGCTGTCCGATGTGCCGGTGCAGGCCATCGTCATTAAAAACGTAAAGCTGTTAGATGCTCAGAAATAAACAAGGCCGTTCGCCGCAGCGCTGGAGCTCCGATGCCCTACATGATACGCACCTTTGACAAGGCCGATGCAGCCGAACTGCGTGCCGCGCATCGTCCGGCTCATCTGCTCTATTTGCGCAGTTATACCGCGCGTATCCTCGCCGCTGGCGGTTTTCTCAATGACGATGGCAGCATCGGTAAGGGCGGTATGATTATTCTCGACACCGAAGATCGCGCTGAGGCCCAACAACTCATTGCTAACGACCCCTTTAATCTTGCGGGAGTATTTGAGAAGGTCGAGATCACACGCTGGCGTAAGGTATTTTTCAACGGCACTGACTTGAGCCTGTGATCGTGCTTGCGCCACTGCATCGCGGTGGTGCGACCCGCACTGGCGATCTAAGCGTGCATGCCTGACACTTCACCATGTCCCTGCTGACACTCCACGATATCCATCTCGACTTTGGCGATCAGCTGATCTTTGACCATGCAAACTTCACGCTGGAGGCCGGCGAGCGGGTATGTGTGATCGGGCGCAACGGCGCCGGCAAGTCGACCCTGTTCAAGGTCATCACCGGTGCGGTAGTACCCGACGGCGGGGCGATCCGGCGGCGCGGTGATGTGCACATCGGTCAGCTCGAACAAACCCTGCCGAGTAATCTTGATGTCACCGTGCAGGACTACGTAGCCAGCGGACTTGAAACCCATATCCGCTTAATCACGCGCTATGCTGAACTCACCGCCGTCGAACTCGATGGCAACGGCCTGCGCGAAGTTGAAGATCTGCAGCGGCGCATCGAAGCCCACGGCGGCTGGGATGTTCAGACCCAGATTGCCGCTGTCATCACGGCGCTGGAACTACCAGCCGAACGTCTGCTCGCGGAACTCTCGGGCGGCTGGCAACGGCGGGTATGCTTGGCCCGCGCACTGGTCAGTCAGCCCGATATTCTGCTGCTTGATGAGCCCACCAACCATCTCGACCTGGCCGCCATTGAATGGCTGGAAAAGCGCATACGCGCCTTCAAGGGCAGCGTGTTATTCATCACCCATGACCGCGCGTTCCTGCAGGCCCTGGCCACGCGCATCGTTGACATTGACCGTGGCCAATTAAAAAGCTGGCCAGGCGATTATCAACGGTATCTGCAGCTTAAAGAGCAAGCGCTTGAGACCGAGTCGCGAGCCTACGCCCTGTTCGACAAAAAGCTCGCCGAAGAAGAGGTATGGATACGGCAGGGCATCAAGGCCAGGCGCACACGTAACGAAGGGCGGGTGCGGTCCCTGGAACGCATGCGTGAGGATTTTGCCGGCCGCAACAAGCGCGAGGGTCGTGCTCGCATCGCCGTGCAGGAAGCCGAGCGCTCCAGTCGCCGCGTTGTCGAGGCGCGCAAGATCACCTATGGCTATGGTGATACACCGGTCATCAAAGAGCTGTCGTTGAAGATCATGCGTGGTGAACGCATTGGCCTTATCGGTAATAACGGCGTCGGTAAAAGTACCTTGCTGCGCTTGCTGCTGGGTCAGATGGAACCCGACAGTGGCTCGATCAAACTGGGAGAAAATCTCGAGGTAGGCTATTTCGATCAGTTGCGCCAACAGCTTGATCCAACCAAGACGGTGGCTGAAGTGGTGGGCGATGGCCGCGACCATGTGATCATTAATGGCAAAGAACGCCATGTGGTGGGTTATCTGCGCGGTTTTCTGTTCAGTGCCAAACGTGCCATGACCCCGGTGGGTTTCCTCTCGGGCGGCGAATGTAATCGTGTGATCCTGGCCAAGCTGTTTACCCGCCCCACCAATCTCATGATCCTCGACGAGCCGACCAATGACCTCGACGTTGAAACCCTGGAAGTATTAGAAGAGCAGCTCGCCGAGTACGAAGGTACGATCATCGTTGTCAGTCATGACCGCGCTTTTCTCGACAATGTCGTGACCAGCACCCTGGTGTTTGAGGAGAACGGCGAGGTGTTGCGCTATCCCGGCGGTTATTCCGATTGGCAGCGCCAGGGGCGCCACCTGGCGGCCAAAGATGAACCGGTGCTCGAGCGGCCAGTCCCTGCCCGCCGCGATAAAGTAGCGGTTGCCACACCGCCAAACACCGCCAACGTCACCCCGCGCCGTGCTGCCAAGCTGAGCTATAAATTGCAGACCGAACTCGACCAGCTACCGGCGCGCATTGAAACACTGGAAGCACATATCACCAGCCTGGAAGCTCAAAGTTCGGCAGCAGATTTTTATAGTCGCCCGTTTGATCAGATCCAGCCGGTGCTCGATGCGCTGGCAAATCAGCGCGCTGAGTTAGATCGGGCAATGGCACGCTGGGATACGTTGGAGAGCATGCAGCGGGAGGCTGGACAGGGTTAGCGCGGTGGTGCTCGGCAGTTGATTTGGAGCGCTTGTTTCCCCACCCTCGCCCTCCCCCGCAACTGCGGGGAAGGGCATCAAGCTAGGCTAGGTTCCCAGGCGCCGCAGTGCGGCGAGCGTGAGGTAGTCGTCAAAAACATCGAGCCCGGTATTTACAAACATTTCATAGCCGCCGGCGATGCGTTTGACCTGCTTCAAGCGTGTCATACGGTTGGACTGCACGTCGTGGGCATGCACGTGGGTCCATGACCAGTAGGGATTGGCGCCGTCCATGACCTGCTTACCCTTGTTGTCGTACAGCGAATAAGCCCCGTCGAAAGACTTGAACATCTCGCCGCGACGATCGTAGGTGATCATACCCACGGGCAGACCGGTGCGCGCGTCAAACCACACCCGTTTTTTGCTGATAGGCGCGCGCGGGTAACTGGTCGGCTCGGCCTCGACGATGATGGTCTCTGGAATGAGTTCAACCTTGGTATCCCAGAAGGTCGAACCGAGTGGCCCACCGTGTACCTTGCCTTCCCAGTTATCGTCGTCTGAATCCCAGTTCTCGGTCAAACCCGCGAGAAACGGCCCGCGCCCGATGATCTTGTAATTGCTCCAGGTCAGATAGGGATCACCGGCCGTCCAGGCATCGGACAAATACAAGGTCGAACCCGGAATAAGCGGCTCAAAGCGTTGGTTGGTCGGAAATTTTCGCACCCGCTTGAACTGTGGAAGATAACCGTTTAATTCGGGAAATTTGCGCTGATCGTAGTACCAGCTATTAAGAAACGAAGTGCCCTTGTAATCCTGCGGCACCGTGAAGAACACCGATTGATAACGCAGCATGTCTTCATGGCCAGGCCAGTAGGGCTTGGGGTCGACCACAATACGGCCGGTCGGTGCAAACTCGCACCACGCAAGTTCATAGTTGTAGAGCACCTTACCGGAAACATCGAGTTCGAAACTTTTGACCGGATAGAAGGACACATCGTGCCGGCCCCAACTCAAGGTAATACCGGCAAAAATTTCGACGCCGGTGGTCGGCTCGGGAAAAGGATTACCACCAATCCAGGGTTTGCCATCCTGAGTCACAACATTACCGTTGTTATCGAACTTGGCCACACCCTTATTGCGCAGGGTCGCTTCGATATATTCAATCGGGCTGAGCTTGGTCATGTCGGTTGTGGCCGGCACTAGTTCGAGCTTGCGCCCCATCTGTTTGATCTGCGTGTAGCGCACACCGTCCAGCAGGTCCTGCACCAGGTCGACATTGTTTGCATCGATGGTGTCGCCCGCTTTGAGCTTGCCCTTGGTGTAGTCCTCGATGGACAGCAGTTCAGCGGGATACGACTTGGTGAAGTCGCCATTTTCTGCGGCGGTACTCCATACCGGCGCCAGGACACCTGCACCCAGGATGCCAGCTGCGGTCTGCTCCAGAAACCGACGACGACTGTAGTCAGCCGTATATTTGCGGATGCGTATCATAACGAGCTCCCTTTGATGCCGGCGGGCGGCGTACAGACAGACTAAC
>JAYUQF010000589.1:0-2567 GCA_043756885.1 Pseudomonadota bacterium | reverse complement strand
CCGAGGATGGGTGTGCGCAGATCAATTTCCAAAGCGTTGGACACCAGGTACAGCAGCGACTTGCGGTAAAGGCTCACCACATGGTCGTCGCGCTCGTTCCTCTCTGAGAGCACGTCGATAAACAGTCGTTTCATGAGCTCGGCACGGGACGCGTAATGGCGGTTGGCAAATTGCACCGAACAGGCGGGTGCATAAAGCTGGATAGAGGCAATGCGCTCGGTCAATCCACACGCTGCCAGGGGTGTGAGCAGATTACCGAGGATGATCGAGCCTGCCGAATGGCCAACCAGGTGCAGCTCAAACTCATCACCCCAGGTATCAGCGAGTTTTTTCAGCGCGGCAGCAAGCAAAACGCCACCCCGGCCACTGCTGCATGCGAGCTCAGCGTTTTCTTTCATCTCACTCCAGATCGGACGTGCAAGACCACGGCCAATGGTTTTTTCGATCAGGGCATCACTACGCTCGGTGAGCCATTCGCCGATCCCGGCGGCGCGCGGCGGCTCCTTGCGCGCGGCTTCACTGAAGATATTGCCGATGGATTCCAACAGCCCGGTCTTCCACACCAGAAACAATGGATAACAGCCATTGCCAGTAAAAAAACGGCCCATCGCCCGTGCCCGTTCAATGGCATCCTTCTCACTGTTCAAACCCCCATGGGCATAAATCACCAGGCGCTTTTTGCCGCTGCCGGCACTGGCGCGAAACCAACGATCGGGCAGACCGGCGGCCTGATGCAGCAGCATACGGGAGGATTCATCTTCGGTCAGATAACGCCGCACACGACCATCGTTGCCGGTCACGATGCTGTGTTGGTACGCAGTTGCCTCATCCCACCAGCGAGCGCGATCAGCACCAGCGCGGCCGACCATCGGCGTGCCAATACCGTTGGCCTTGCCCACCACCACACCAGGCACACCGAGCGCCGCGGCCCACGCGTCCATCGCGTTAGCGAGCCAATCGGCATAGGTGATGACGGCAAAACCGCCAGCGCCCCACTCACGACCCCAGGAGTTTTGCAGGATAAAACCATTGGCGTTGTAGCCGACTAATGCATAGGCGTGACCGCCGGTTTCCGATGGACGGCCATCAAAGGCAATGACCGGCAGTTGTGCATGACTTTTAACCGGCTTGCTCGTGTGTAGTACTGCATCCCAGCCATCGTGGGTGGTGGACGATACGAATACCGCGCCCACTTCCTGTATGGCTACTTGCAGATCGGTAATCGACTTCAGGTCGACGCGGTAATAAACCCCCAGCGTCGTTGCCGTGGCGCGTTGGGCATAACCGTATTTGGGTGGTGGTGATTCTTCAGCGCGATAGGGCCAGTCCGTGGCCAGACACACGCCGTGGCGGAACCAGCCTTTCAATGCGCCACGGCAGCTTGAACCGTCGTAGTCGTCGCCCGCATATTCGTCGTAACGCCGCGCGAAGTTGTAGAGCATGCGTGGGCTGACCGAGACCATCTTGGCCGGCAGCGCAAAACGTCGCCAACGCAGATAGTTGATGACACAGGCGAGGCCAAAGCCGGTGCAAGCGCCCTCCTGGCCCTGGTTCATGATCAAACCGGCCTTGGTATAGAGCGGCAGATATTTGTGCAGATGTGCGGCCGGCGGAAATTCCGGCTGCAAACTAATCGGAGGTGGTAAATAGGGCCGATCGCGCAGATCGATCGAGTCCTTGCGGGCGGTCAGTGGCCGCGCTTTAGTTGCGACCTTAGCCGCACTTTTTGCGACGGCCCGCTGGCTGGCGCGCCGGCCGGCGGCCATGGCAACACCCAACGCGACGGCCGGACGTTGCTCGGCCAGTTTAAACACATCACTGAAACGATCCAGGCCGTGGCTGCCGCCGTTGACCAGTTTGCGCGCAGCACGATAGTCCTTGCGCGCAAGCGCCGCGCGCATGGGTGTCGCACAGGCTCGCAGGAAATGTGCGAGCAGCGCGCTGGCCACTTCGGGTGCGTTGGCAAGCGCCGGTGAGGTGATGAGATCAACACCAATGCCAGCACCATAACGCTGATAATTGTCGCGCCCGGTGAGTTGCACAAATCCCCGCCCGCAGAACTTTGCACCGTCGCCGGCGTGGATATTGCCCAGCCGTGCCTGGCCGTCGTAACGGTTGAACCGCGCTTGGCCAGGGTCGGTATTAAGCTGCGAGGGGAACTCCGAGATGGGCAAAAATCCTTCACTCTCGGCTCTGATAGTCGCGAGGGCTGCGAGCACCATCGGCCCATCCTTTAAGCCCGCTGCGCCTAGCGCCGTCAGTACATAGGGCAGGTAACGCGAAATATTGGCCGGCTTGGTGGCGGGGAACAGGGCCCGCACTTCGTTAGTGCCGAGCGTCAGAGCCAGTTTGTTTTCAAGCATAAGCCCGAGCAACAACTGACAGCGGGCCCCAATTACCCCATCAGCTACCAGACCAATGCCCGCTTGCCAGCGACGTACCGCGGCTTCGACGTTGTTATCAAACTCATCGCCCTTATCCAGTGCCACAAAATCTGCGCCGTCGGTGCCAAGCTCACGCGCCAGCGCTCGTCGCAGCTCGCGCACTTGCGGGCCCTGGCTACCAAT